>NZ_JBFRFR010000019.1:0-105168 GCF_052114925.1 Bradyrhizobium sp. 2TAF36
GCCGCCCGTGGTCGTCACCCTGACGTCGACGGTACCGGTGCCGGCCTGCGATGTCGCGGTGATCGAGGTTGCGGAGTTGACGGTGAAGCCCGCCGCCGCGGTTGCACCGAACGTCACGGCTGTCGCGCCGGTGAAATTGGTGCCCGTGACCGTCACGACCGTGCCGCCGGCCGCCGGCCCCGACGTCGGCGAAAGCGACGTGACGGCTGGCGTGGCGACATAGGTGAACTGGTCGGCGGCGGAGGTGGCCGAGGTGCCGCCTGGATTGGTCACGCGGAGGTCAACGGTGCTGGTACCGGCGGGTGACGTCGCGGTGATTGATGTTGACGAATTGACCGTGATACTCGTTGCGGCGGTTGCGCCGAATGTCACTGCGGTGGCGCCGGTGAAGCCTGTGCCCGTGACCGTCACGACCGTGCCGCCTGTCTGCGGACCCGTAGTCGGTGAGATCGAGGTGACGGTCGGCGCGGCGGTGTAGGTGAATTGGTCAGCGGCGGACATTGCCGACGTTCCGCCCACGGTGGTCACTCTGACATCTACGGTGCCGGCCCCGGCAGGCGATGTCGCGGTGATCTGGGTTGCCGAATTGACGGTGAAGCCGATTGCCGCCGTGGCGCCGAACGTCACCGCCGTTGCACCTGACAGATTAGCGCCGGTGATCGTGACCGTCGTGCCGCCGGCAAGGGGGCCGCCTGTCGGCGAAATCGACGTGATCGAGGGAGGGCCGGCATAGGTGAACTGATCAGCCGCCGAGGTCGCGGACGTCCCGCCCGGCGTCGTCACCCTGACGTCCGCGACGCCGGTCCCGGGCGGCGAGGTCGCTGTGATCGATGTTGCCGAATTGAACGTGAAGCCGAGCGCGGCCGTCCCGCCGAATGACACGGCCGTGACGCCGGTGAAATTTGTGCCTGTGATCGTCACCACCGTGCTGCCGGCCTGCGAGCCCGCAGTGGGGGAGATCGAGGTGACGGTCGGTGAGGGAATATAGGTGAACTGGTCCGCTGCCGATGTTGCCGACGTGCCGCCGGCTGTCGTCACCCTGATGTCGATCGTGCTGGTTCCTGCCGGCGACGTCGCGGTGATCTGGGTCGCCGAATTAACCGTGACGCCAGTCGCAGCCGCTGCTCCGAACACCACGGCCGTCGCGCCTGTGAAGTTGGTTCCGGTGATGGTCACGGTGGTGCCGCCGCCACCCGGGYCTGACGTCGGCGAGATCGAGGTGACGGTGGGCGCAGCCACATAGGTGAACTGGTCGGAGGCCGTGGTTGCGGACGTTCCGCCCACAGTCGTCACTGTGATGTCGACCGTGCCAGTCCCTGCGGGCGATGTCGCGGTAATCTGGGTATTGGAATTGACCGTGTAGCTCGCAGCATTGGTGGCGCCGAACTTCACGCCGGCAGCGCCTGTGGTCGTGCTGAAATTCGTGCCGGTGATGATCACCGATGTGCCGCCACCGGTTGGACCTGATGTCGGCGATATCGAGGTTACAGTCGGCGCGGCGACATAGGTGAACTGGTCCGCCGCCGACGTCGGCGATGTCGAGCCGTTGGTGACGGTGACATCGACGGTCCCGGCGGACCCCGCCGGCGCCGTCGCCGTGATCTGCGTATTGGAATTGACGGTGTAACCCGTCGCGTTGGTGGCGCCGAACTTGACGCCGGCCGCGCCGGTCGTCCCGGTGAAGTTGGTACCCGTGATCACCACCGAAGTGCCGCCGGCGAGCGGCCCGGTCGTCGGTGAAACCGACGTCACCGTGGGGCTGGGTAGGTTGATCGTGAACGTATAAGGGGTGTTTGCGATCGAGCTGCCGGAGCAGCCCACGTTGAAATCGCTGCAGCCCGGCGTGTAATACAGGGTGATCGAGTCCTGTCCGCCACCTGTCTTGCTGTTCAGCGTGATATCGATCTCGGCCTGGCCGGCCTTCGCGGATTGACCGTTTTGGTTCGGGTTCGTTGGATGAAATGTGTAAGTTGCCTTTGACGTGGTCGGATTATAATCGGCCGCTGTGAGCAGTGCGCTGCCCAAATGGCCGCTCGAATTTGCGATCGGTGCATTGTAAAAGGCGTCTGTGCCCGCGACGGAATAGACGCCGTATACAACCGAGTCGTCGGCCGCGGCTGCGCCGACGGTCAGACACAGGCGATAGATCTGACCGACCGACGTGAAGTTGATGGTCACGCCCGACGTCGAATCTGTCGTTTGATCGCAAGCCGCGTTCRCCGCTGCCATCGCGCCGAGCATCACGACGGCCGCGATGCAGATGCGTTGAGCCGCCCGCCAGAGAGAGCGCAATATCCGCGAAGGCGTAGCTTCACCATCGCGTGTCGGGACGGCCAGTTCCCCGACTATCTCTGGAATGGCCACCGCAATTGCGTGACTCACTGGCCCCCCTTAGCGGCAGCTCTCGATAGAGCATCCGCCTAAAATCCCTGATTGTGAAATTATTCGCCTATATCGTTGCGTGCATTTGACGGGACGCGGTGCGCAACGCAAGCGAACGAGCCAGCCAAACGGCCGGTACCAAGTCGCGGGCACTACTTTCCGGCGAACCGTTGCATAGTGGCAACAAAAGCGTGCTTTGATGGCAATCGACGGAAACGCTTGACGCGTCAATTTATGGTTGCGCTTGCGCTTGACTGTCGACGCTGGCTGTTCAACAATCTTGGCGAGTGGGCCGCAATAAATTCATTCTTTAATTTAAGTGCCGCCGTCGTGGTCTGCATCATCACGCGACGGGTCGTTAGATTTTTGGGGGAGGCGTCATGCCGTTACAGCCGGTTCTCGGACAAATCATGCCTTTTGCGGGCGCAGTGATTCCCAGAGGTTGGGCGCTGTGTAACGGTGCGCTGCTGGCTATCCAGCAAAATGCCGGGCTGTTCTCGTTGCTCGGCACCTATTATGGCGGCAACGGAGTGACGACGTTTGCACTCCCGGATCTGCGCGGTCGCGCGATCCTCGGCTCGAGTGGCGCCGGCCAATATCCCGTGGGCATGACCGGCGGATCGTATATGGCCAGCCTCAATGTGCAGCAGCTCCCGGCCCACAATCATCTCATTCAAGTGTCTGCAGCGGTCGGAGGAGGCGGACGCGGGAGCGTCCCTCCCACAGGCAACGTCTTCGCGACAAACTCACTGCCGGCGACCAATCCGACGAAGATTTTTGCCGCAGCCGGGAGCGGCGACACGCCATTGGCCACCGCCACCAATCTGGTGAACGAAGGCGGCAACCAGCAGCATAACAACATGCAGCCCTATCTCACGATCAGCTATCTGATCGCGACGCAGGGGATTTTTCCGTCGCGAAGCTGAGCGGCTGCACGGCCGCATTTTCGCAAACGTAATCCGTCCACTTCAATTTTCCCATATTCGCGCATTCGCCGATCGGATCGGAACGGGCGCACACCAAAGGATCATATGCGATGGCAGATCCGTTTCTCGGCGAGATCAGGTTGTTCGGCTTTCCGCGGGTGCCGGACGGCTGGTTCGCCTGCAATGGACAGTCGGTCTCGATTGCCCAGTTTGAGACGCTTTACGCCGTGATCGGCACCACCTATGGCGGCGATGGCGTCAACACGTTCAACCTTCCTGATCTACGCGGCCGTGTGCCGATCGGACAGGGACAGGGGACAGGCCTTCCGAACTATACGCTGGGCCAGCCCGGGGGTGAGGAGAACCACACCCTGATCGAAGCCGAAATGCCGACCCACAGTCATGCGCTGATGTCCTCGACCGTGACGGCAACGGATGTAACGCCCGGGCCGACCCTTCATCTTGCCACGGCGTCAGCAGGTGAACTCTACGCACCGATTGCGAACGCTGGGACGTACTCCACGATGGCCCCCTGCGTCGCCACTTCGGGCAACAGCCTCGGGCACAACAACATGATGCCGAGCGTCGTTGCCAATTACTGCATTTGCTACGCGGGCGTCTTCCCTTCGTCCGGTTAGGCTGCGCACGCATCCGTATTCAGTCTCAAGGAAAGACAACATGTCAGATCCGTTCGTCGGAGAAATCCAGGCTTTTACGTTTCCTTTTGCGGTCGGCGGCTTCAACAGCGCCTGGCTGCCGTGCGGCGGCCAGCTCCTGCCAATTCAGGGTTACAGTGCGTTATTTGCACTCATCGGTACCTACTACGGCGGCAATGGCACGACCAATTTCGCCTTGCCGAACCTGAACGGTTCGGTCGCGATCGGTCAGGGGCAAGGCCCGGGATTGCAAAATTATGTCGTCGGCGAGACCGTCGGCAGTTCGACGGTGACGCTGATCGGCGACAACATGGCGAGGCACACGCACGCCCTGCAACTCGGCGACAAGAGCGCGACAGGCGCTACGGCAGGTCCCGGCGCGGCGGGGACCACGGTTGCGATCGACCCGAACTTCACCGGCTTCACGGCGCCACCCGGCAGTCTCACCTTGGTGCCAAGCGCCGTCACACTCACCGGGCAGAACCTGCCGCACGACAACATGCAGCCGACCCAGGCGATCGTCTGGTGTATCGCCTATGCGGGAATCTTTCCGGCTTTCGGCAGCTCCTGAACGATCTTGAGTGCGCGACGGCATGATTGACGGCGCGCCGCTCGACATCGTCCCGGACGATCCGGCGCTTCGGCTTCGGCCCGCAGGCCCGAATGACGAGCCGTTCATCCGGCATCTCTTCGAGGAGGTGCGGACGGGGCAATTCACCGCGACCGGATTGTCCGGGCCGATCGTCGGCCAGATCATCGCGCAACAGTTCCGCGGCCAGGCGGCCAGCTATGCCGCGCAATTTCCGGGTGCGATCTCGCTGATCGTCACACAGGACGCGACCGCGATCGGCCGGCTGCTGCTTCATTGCGAAAGCGAGCACTGGCACATCATGGACATCGCGCTGCTGCCGGCYGWTTGCGGTCGCGGCGCCGGCACGAAGATCCTCGACGCTCTCGAAGCGAGCGCACGGCAGCAGGGTGTCGGCGCGCTGACGCTCTCGGTGCTCGCGGACAATTCGGCCGCGCTCAGGTTTTACCTGCGGCGAGGATTTGCCGAGACCGGGCCGGCGGGCGCCGCTCACATCGCGATGAAAAAGGATCTCGGCTAACGCACAGCCACTTCGTGCAGGAACTTCAGCAGCGCAGCGTTGACCTCGTCGGGCCGCTCCTGCTGGACCCAATGGCCGGCGCCCTCGATGATCAGCTTCCGCGTCAGATTGGGCAGCACGCGCTCGAGCTCGTTGACGCGCTTGGCGCCGATCAGGCCGGTGATGACGGCGTCTTTCGAACCGGCAATGAAGAGCGATGGCTGATGGATCTGCGCGTCCTGCCAGGGCGCCGTCAGCTCCCAGTTGCGGTCGAGGTTGCGATACCAGTTCAGCCCGCCGCGGAAGCCGGACTTGCGGAAGCTTTCGGTGAAATAGGCGAGGTCAGCCTCGCTGAGCCAGTTGGGCAGCGGCTCCTCGGCGAGCGCGTGACCGAGAAAGCCCTTGCCCTCCTGGACGAACATCGCGGCGCTGGGATCGGCAAGGCCGCGCCCGCCGAGCACGATGCGCATGGTGCGGGCGATGTCACGCTCGAACTCGGCCTCGGCGACGCCGGGTGTCTGGAAATACTGCCAGTAGAAATTGGTGACGCCGCCCTGGCGCAGCAGATCGAGCGGCTTGCCGCGGCCGCGGAATGGCGGCGGCACGCTCAGGCCCGCCACCGCCGTGAAGATGTCGGGCCGGAACAACGCCGCATGCCAGGCGACCGGCGCGCCCCAGTCGTGGCCGACCACCATCGCCTTGCTCTCGCCGAGCGCGTGCACGAGGCCAACGACGTCGCCGACCGTGTCGAAGATCGAGTAGGCGGCAACGTCCGCCGGCGCCGCGCTCTGGCCGTAGCCGCGCATGTCGGGGGCGACGACGTGGAAACCGGCGTCCGCCAGCGCCGGGATCTGGTGGCGCCAGGAGTAGGATAGCTCGGGCCAGCCGTGGCACAGCACCACCAGCGGACCCTGGCCGGCCTCGCGGATGAACAGGTCGATCCCGTTGGCCTTGATCACGCGGGTGGACAACATCGCTTTTCCGCCTTGTTTCAGGGGTTTGGTCGGGAAATATCAGGTGCCACGATAGGGGCGCGCCGAGAATCGTGCAATCTCGGGTTCGGCGGCCAGCCCCGTGTTGTTCGCACCGGTTCCTGCTGTTAGAACGCCGCTCTCAGGGCTTCGCCATGGCATTTCGTCTTTTTCCGCTCCGTCGCACCCGGTTCTCCGCCGGTGCGCTGGCGCGCGGGCTGATCGCGGCGGTTCTGGTGGCGGGCATCGGCTGGGGCGGTGCCCTCTACGCCGCCAACCAGAGCATCCAGGGCGCCAAGAAAGCCGAGGATTCCGGCTTCGACGGCGACGCCCCCACCGCGATCCTGATCGAGGCCTCCAGCGGCAGCGTGCTGTTCGAGAAGAACGCCGACGAGCTGCGCGCGCCCTCCAGCATGATGAAGCTGATGACGGCCGAGGTGGTCTTCAATGCCATCAAGAAGGGCGACATCAAGCCGACCGACGAGTACCGGATCAGCGAGAACGCCTGGCGCAAGGGCGGGGCGCCCTCGGGCGGCTCGACCATGTTCGCCGCCATCAACAGCAAGGTTTCGGTCGACGATCTCCTGCATGGCGCGATCATCCAGAGCGGCAATGACGCCTGCATCGCRCTGGCCGAGGGCATTGCCGGCAACGAGAAGATCTTTGCCGCCGACTTCATGACCAAGCGTGCCCGCGAGCTCGGCATGACGAAGTCGACTTTCGGCAATTCCAACGGCCTGCCCGATCCCGGCAACAAGATGACGGTGCGCGAGCTCGGCATCCTCGCGCGCCACATCATTCTCGACTTCCCCGAATTCTACAAACTATTCGGCGAGAAGGAGTACACCTGGAACAAGATCCGCCAGCCCAACCGCAATCCTCTGCTCAATTCAATGGAAGGCGCTGACGGTCTGAAGACCGGCTACACCAAGGAAGGCGGCTACGGCATGGTCGGCTCGGCCGTGCAAAACGGCACGCGGYTGATCGTGGTCGTCAATGGCCTCGAAGATTCTGAGGATCGCGCCACCGAAGCCAAGAAGATGCTGGAATGGGGCTTTCGCAATTTCGAGACCCGCACCTTGATCGCGGCCGACCAGCAGGTTGGCTATGCAAAAGTGTTTGGCGGCGAGAGCCGCTCGGTCAAGCTGGTCGCCAAGACGCCCGTCAAGGTGATGGTGCACAAGAACGGCAGCGACAAGCTGATTGCGCGCATCGTCTATAGCGGACCGGTGCGCGCGCCGATCGAAGCCGGCCAGAAGGTCGGCGTGGTCAAGGTCTGGCGCAGCGGCAATATCGCCGTGGAGACGCCCGTCTATGCCGCCGAAGCGATCGGCACCGGCTCGACCATGCGCCGCGCGATCGACGGTGCCAGCGAGCTCGTGATCGGCATGTTCCGCGCGGGCGCCGAGAAGCTCTGATCATGAGTGAGAGCGCAGCACAGCGACCGTCCGGACGCGGACGCTTCATCACCTTTGAAGGCGGCGAGGGCACCGGCAAGTCGACCCAGATCAAGAAGCTCGCCGACCGCCTCACTGCGGCGAGGATGCGGACCCTCGTCACGCGCGAGCCCGGCGGCTCGCCGGGTGCCGAGATCATGCGCCACCTGGTGCTGTCGGGGATGGGCAAGCTGCTCGGGCCCGAAGCCGAGACGCTGCTGTTCGCGGCTGCTCGCGATGACCATGTCCGCACCGTGATCCAGCCTGCGCTCAATCGGGGCGCCTGGGTGCTGTGCGACCGCTTCGCCGACTCGACGCGGGCCTATCAGGGCAGCCTCGGCCGCGTGCCGATGGGCCTGATCAACGCGATGCAGCGGGTCACGATCGGCGATCTCAAGCCGGACCTCACCCTCATCCTCGATTTGCCGGTCGAGATTGGATTGCAGCGCGCCGCCGTGCGTCGTGGTAGCGGCACACCTGACAGGTTCGAGGGCGAGCAGCTCAGCTTCCACCAGGGCCTGCGCGAGGCCTATCGCAAGATCGCCGAGGACGATCCCGGCCGTTGCATCCTGATCGATGCCAATTCCGATCCCGACACGGTTGCTGGACGAGTCTGGACGGCGCTGCGCGACCGTCTTCTCCCAACCCCTGCATCGGTGGTTTCCCTATGAGCCCGCGCCAGGCCGAACGCGAAACCGCCATTCCGCATCCGCGCGAGACGAGCCTTCTGTTCGGCCATCGCGAGGCCGAGACGGCGCTGCTCGCGGCCTATCGCAGCGGGCGCATTCCGCATGCCTGGTTGATCGGCGGGCCGCAGGGGATCGGGAAGGCGACGCTGGCCTATCGCATAGCGCGCTTCGTGCTTTCCAACGGCCAGCCGCTGGCGCCGTCCGTGCAGCGCGCCGAGACCCTCGCGATCGATCCTGATAACGCCGTGGCGCGGCAGGTTGCGGCCAGCTCGCATGGCGGGCTGTTGACGCTGGAACGCACCGCCAACGACCGCGGCGTGATGCGCACCGTGATCACCGTGGACGAGACGCGCGAGACGATCGGTTTTTTCGGCTCGACTGCCGCGGCAGAAGGCTGGCGCGTCTGCATCGTCGACACCGTCGACGAGCTCAATCCGAATGCCGCCAACGCACTGCTGAAAATCCTCGAGGAACCGCCGCAGCAGTCACTGTTCCTCCTGGTCAGCCACGCGCCGGCGCGTGTGCTCGCCACGATCCAGTCGCGCTGCCGCAAGCTGCGCCTGCGCCCGCTCGGCACGGATGATGTGATCGGCGCCGCAGCTTCGGCGGCTGACCTCGATCCGAACGATCCGGCGCTACACGAGGCCGCGGAGGCCTCCGAGGGCAGCGTCGCGCGGGCGCTGACGCTGCTCGGCGGCGATGCCCTGAAGCTGCAGCAGCGCACGGCGGCGCTGCTCGCGCGCCTGCCACAGGTCGATCCGCGCGAATTGCACACGCTCGGCGATTCGCTCGGCACCAGCGATCGAGTCGCGCTGGCGGCCTTCATCGACGGCATCGATCGCTGGATTGCGGAGCGCCTGCACTCCGACGAGGCCAATGCCAACCAGAATCTGCCGCGCCTTGCGCGCCTAGCTGAGGTATGGGAAAAGATCGTCCGCGCCGCGCGCGACACTGAAACCTACAATCTGGAGCGAAAGCCCTTGGTTTTCTCGGTGTTCGGCTGGCTGGCGGACGCAACGCGCTAGAGCATGATCCGGAAAAGTGTGCAGCGGTTTTCCGACAGGATCATGCTCCAAATAATGACCTAACGCAGGTTCGTTTCCAAATTTCGAGAAGCCGGTAAAGGAATTCGTCGTGGCCACGCGAGCTAAGAAAACCGCTAGAGGCAAGAGCAGCAAGAAGAAGGCTGCCAACAAGGCCGCGAAGAAGGCCGTGAAGGCGCTCGCGCGCAAAGCTGCCAAGAAGGTCAAGAAGACCAGGAAGGCTGCCGCCAAGAAGGGCGTGAAGAAGAGCGCTGCGAAGACGACAAAGAAGGTCGGCAAGAAGGCCGCGAAGAAGCAGGCCGTCGCCAAGAAGGCGGTGAAGAAAGCGGCCAAAAAGGCAGCCAAGTCTCCGGCGAAGAGCAAGGCTCCCGCGAAGAGGGCCGCCAAGAAAACGAAAGTGACTGCGCCTGCCGTGACCGTCGCACCGGCTCCCGTCGCCACGCCGCCGAAGGTTGTGAAGCCCAAGGTGTCGAAGCCCAAAGTGTCGAAGCCTGAGGCGCCGCCCGCACTGAGGCCCGTCGCAGCTCCGCAAGCCGCAACTCCTGTTGCCGCTCCCGCGCGCGACAACGTCTTCTACATCTCGACCGCCATCGCCTATCCCAACGGCAGCCCGCATATCGGCCACGCCTATGAGGCGATCTCGGCCGACGTGCTGGCGCGCTTTGCGCGGCTCGACGGCAAGGACGTGTTCTTCCTGACCGGCACCGACGAGCACGGTCAGAAGATGGTCCAAACCGCGCAGAACGAAGGCCTGACCCCGTCCGCGCTCGCGACCCGCAATGCTGGTCGCTTCAAGGAGATGGACGAGCGTCTGAACGTGTCGTTCGACCGCTTCATCCGCACCACCGAAGAGCAGCACCATCGCTCCAGCCAGGAGATCTGGCGGCGCATGGAAGCGAACGGCGACATCTACGCCGACAGCTATGCCGGCTGGTACTCGGTGCGCGACGAGGCGTATTACGCCGAGGACGAGACGCGCCTGAACGACGACGGCGTGCGCCTCGGACCGCAAGGCACGCCAGTCGAATGGGTCGAGGAGAAGAGCTATTTCTTCCGCCTGTCGGCCTATCAGGACAAGCTTCTGAAGCTCTACGAAGATCATCCTGAATTCATTGGCCCGGACTCGCGCAAGAACGAGGTGGTGAGCTTCGTACGCGGCGGCTTGCGCGATCTCTCGATCTCGCGCACGACCTTCGATTGGGGCGTGAAAGTGCCCAGCGACGAAGAGCACGTGATGTATGTCTGGGTCGACGCGCTGACCAATTACATCACCGGCGTCGGATTCCCCGACGAGAGCGACAAGAACTGGCGCTACTGGCCGGCCGACGTGCACATCATCGGCAAGGACATCATCCGCTTCCACGCGGTCTACTGGCCCGCATTCCTGATGTCGGCCGGCATTTCGCTGCCGAAGAGGGTCTATGCCCATGGCTTCCTGTTCAACAGGGGCGAGAAGATGTCGAAGTCGGTCGGCAATGTCGTCGACCCCTTCAATCTTGCCGACCAGTATGGCGTCGACCAGATGCGCTATTTCTTTCTGCGCGAGGTCTCGTATGGCCAGGACGGCAACTACAACCACGAAGCCATCGTCGCGCGCATCAATGCCGATCTCGCCAACGATCTCGGCAACCTCGCGCAGCGCTCGCTGTCGATGATCGCCAAGCAGCTCGGCGGCGTGCTGCCGGAGCCGGGCGAGTTCAGCGACAACGACAAGGCGATTCTGGCGATGGCGGACGGCATGATCGCCGCATCGCGCGAAGCGATGGCGACGCAGCAGATCCATCACTGGCTCAACGCCGTGTGGGCCGTGGTCGCGGAGGCCAACCGCTATTTCGCGGGCGAGGCGCCGTGGGCGCTCGCCAAGACCGATCCTGTCAGGCAGAAGACGGTGCTCTATGTCACCGCCGAAGTCGTGCGCCAGATCGCGATCCTGGCCCAGCCGGCGATGCCGACTGCCTCGGGCTTGCTGCTCGACAGCCTCGGCATTCCCGCGGGCGAGCGGAATTTCGTGATGCTCGGGGGCGCCAAACGGATCGCGCCCGGCTCGACGCTACCGGCGCCGACACCGGCGTTCCCGCGCTACATCGAGCCGGCGGCCTAGGGCGTTCGGGCGATGCTGGTCGACAGCCACTGCCATCTGGATTTTCCGGACTTTGCGGAAGATCTCGACGGGATCGTCTCGCGTGCACGTGCGGCCGGCATCGGCCGTATGGTCACGATCTCCACGCGGGTGCGAAAGCTCAATCAGCTTCTGGCCATCGCTGAGCGCTACGACGACGTCTACTGCTCGGTCGGCACCCATCCGCACAACGCGGACGAGGAAGACGGCATCTCGCCGGACGAACTGATCGGGTTGACCGGGCATCCCAAGGTGGTCGCGCTCGGCGAGGCCGGGCTCGACTATTTCTACGACAACGGCGCGCCGGAGGCGCAGGCGAGGGGCTTCCGCGCCCACATCGCGGCGGCCCGTGCGACCGGCCTGCCGCTGGTGATCCACACCCGCGAGGCGGACGAGGATTGCGGCCGCATCCTGGAGGAGGAAGCGGCCAAGGGATCGTTTCGCGCCGTGCTGCATTGCTACACGGGCGGGCGCGAGCTGGCGCTGAAGGCGGTGTCGCTCGGGCTCTATGTCGGGTTCACGGGCATCCTGACCTTCAAGAAGTCGGAGACCCTGCGCGCGCTTGCGGCTGAACTGCCGTCTGACCGTATTCTGGTTGAAACAGACTCGCCCTATCTTGCGCCCGGCAAGTTCCGGGGCAAACGCAACGAGCCGGCCTATGTGGTCGAGGTCGCCAAGGTGCTAGCCGAAACGCGCGGCGTGTCGCTCGATGAGATCTCACGCCAGACCACCGAAAACTTCTTCCGCCTGTTCTCCAAGGTGAAATCTTAGGACTGGGAGCCGCATGACGCTGACGCTGACGATCCTGGGTTGCGGCTCCTCCGCCGGCGTGCCGCGCCCGGCACTCGGCTGGGGCGCCTGCGACCCCAACAATCCAAAGAACCGCCGCCGCCGCTGCTCGCTGCTGGTTGAGCAGACATCACACCACGGCACCACGCGCATCGTGATCGACACCTCGCCCGACCTGCGCGAGCAGCTCATCGATACCAATGTCGACCACATCGACGCGGTGTTCCTGACCCACGAGCATGCCGACCAGACCCACGGCATGGACGATCTGCGCTCCGTCGTGCTCCACATGCGCAAGCGCATTCCGGTCTATTTCAACCAGTCGACCGCGAAAGACATCATGGCGCGGTTCTCCTATTGCTTCATCTCGCCCGAGGGCAGCGACTATCCGCCGATTTTGCACCGGCATTCGATCGAGGCCGGCGAAAGCCGGACCATCAGCGGCAAGGGCGGGGACGTGACCATGACCGCCTTCCTGGTCCAGCACGGCCAGATCCCCGCGCTCGGCTATCGCATCTGCAATGCCGCCTACACGCCCGACCTCAACGACATCCCGCGCGAGAGCTGGGGCGCGCTGGAGAATCTCGATCTCTGGATCGTCGACGGCTTACGCTACACCCAGCATTCCAGCCATTTCAGCATCAACGATGCGCTGTCCTGGATCGAGCGCTTCAAGCCCAAGCGCGCCGTCATCACCAACATGACGGCCGACGTCGATTACGAGGTGATCCGGCAATCGCTGCCGGCGGGCGTGGTGCCGGCCTACGACGGCATGCGGCTCGAGACGCACTGATCGCGCCGGCTCGGTTCAGGCCGAGATCGCCTTCGACGAGCCGATCTCGTTACGCAGCAGGAATTTCTGGATCTTGCCCGTGGACGTCTTCGGGATCGGTCCGAACACGACGGCCTTCGGCGTCTTGAAGCCGCTCATATGCGTGCGGCAGAAGGCGATGATTTCGGCTTCGGTCGCGCTGGCGCCGTCCTTCAGTTCGACGAAGGCGCAGGGCACCTCGCCCCATTTCGGATCGGGCTTTGCGACGACGGCTGCGAACAGCACGGCCGGATGCTTGTAGAGGATGTCCTCGACCTCGACGGAGGAAATGTTCTCGCCGCCGGAAATGATGATGTCCTTGGAGCGATCCTTGATGATGACGTAACCGTGCTCGTCGAGCACGCCGAGGTCGCCGGTGTGAAACCAGCCGCCCTCGAAGGCTTCTTTCGTCGCCTTCTCGTTCTTGAGGTAACCCTTCATCACGATGTTGCCGCGGAACATGACCTCGCCGATGGTCTCGCCGTCGCGGGGCACCTCCTGCATCGTCTGCGGATTGATGACGGTGACGCCTTCCTCGAGCGGGTAGGGCACGCCCTGCCGCCGCTTCATGCTGGCGCGCTCGGCGGCGGGCAGATCGTCCCAGCCGGGTTGCTCGGCGCAGACGGAGGCGGGGCCGTAGACCTCGGTCAGGCCGTAGACGTGCGTAAGCCTGATGCCGATGTTTTCTGCGCCTTCGAGCACCGCGACCGGCGGTGCGGCGCCGGCGATCAGGCCGACGACGCCGCGCGCGGCACTGCCCTTCGGCGCATCGGGTGCGTTGATCAGCGTGTTGTAGACGATCGGCGCGCCGCACATGTGGGTGACGCCGTGCTGCTTGATCAGCTCGAAGATTTTTGTCGGCTCGACCTTGCGCAGGCAGACATTGATGCCGGCGGCCGCAGCGATGGTCCAGGGGAAGCACCAGCCGTTGCAGTGGAACATCGGCAGCGTCCAGAGATAGACCGGATGCTGGCCGAGCTGGCCGGCGAGGATGTTGCTGACGGCGTTGAGATACGCGCCGCGATGATGGGTGACGACGCCCTTGGGATTGCCCGTGGTGCCCGAAGTATAGCTCAGCGCGATGGCGTCCCATTCGTCCTTGGGCGGGATCGCCGCGAAGTCCGGGTCGCCTTGCGCAACCGCCGCCTCGTACTCGATCTCGCCAATGCGCTTGCCGCCCTTGAAAGCGGCGTCGTCGACGTCGACGACGAACGGCTTCGGGCCCTTCATCTGCGCGAGCGCGTCGGTGATGACAGTCGAAAACTCCGGATCGACCAGGATGATCTTGGCGCCGCCATGATCGAGCTGAAACGCGATCGAAGGCGCATCGAGACGAATGTTGAGCGCATTGAGAACGGCGCCGGTCATGGGGACGGCGAAGTGCACCTCGTTCATCGCCGGAATGTTCGGCAGCATCGCCGCGACGGTATCGCCGACGCCGATGCCCTTGCCGCCGAGCCAGGACGCAAAGCGTTTGCAGCGCTCATGCGTCTCGCGCCACGTGAAGCTGCGGCCCTCATAGACAGTGCTGACGTGGTTGGGATAGACGGCGGCGCTGCGCGCGAGGAAGCTCAGCGGGCTCAGGGGGACGTAATTGGCGGGGGTCTTGTCGAGGCCGATATTGTACTGGTTCTGCCGCTCGCTCATCGAACCCTCCTTGACGCCGCGCTCTACAGGAATCCGATCGAGATCCAGGGGAAGATCGCGACGATGATCAATCCCACCAGCAGCGCCAGCAGATAGCCCCAGATCGGCCTGATGCCTTCGGCCGGATCGACGCGTCCGATGGCGCAGGCGGCATAATAGCCGACGCCGAAGGGCGGGGCGAATAGCCCGATACCCATGGCGAGAATGATCACCATGGCGTAGTGCACCTCGTGCACGCCGACGGCACGGGCGATCGGAAACAGCAGCGGCCCGAACAGCACGATTGCCGGAATGCCCTCAAGCACGCTGCCGAGGATGGTGAAGGCCAGGATCGACACGGCGATGAAGGTCGCAGGCCCCCCGGGCAATCCGGTCATGGCTGAAGCCAGCGAGCGCGAGAAGCCGGATTGGGTGAGCCCCCAGGCCATGCCGGTCGCCGTGCCGATGATCAGCAGGATCGCGCCCGACAGCGCCGCGGTCTCGACCAGCATGGGAAACAGCCGCCGCCAGTCGAAGCGGCGGTAGACGAGGAGGCCGACCAGGGCGCCGTAGACGATGCCGATGGTGGAGACTTCGGTCGCGGTCGCAATGCCCTCGACCACGGCGTAGCGGATCACGAAGGGAAGCGCGAGCGCGGGCAGGGCGATGACGAAGGTCTTGCCGATCTCGCCACCCGTGGCGCGGCGCACATGGCTCATGTCCTCGTGGCGATAGCGCCACCACACCAGCATGCAGAGGGTGATGGCGAGCACGACGCCGGGCAGCAGGCCGCCGGTGAAGAGGGCGGCGATCGATACGCCCGTGACCGAGCCGATCRTGATCAGCACGAGGCTCGGCGGAATGGTCTCGGTTTGGGCACCCGTAGCCGCAAGAAGCGCCACGAGGTCGCCGGGCTTGGCGCCGCGCTGCTTCATTTCCGGGAACAGCACGGGCGCCACCGCCGCCATGTCGGCGGCCTTGGCGCCGGAGATGCCGGAGACGAGATACATCGCGCCGACCAGCACGTAATGCAGGCCGCCGCGGACATGGCCGAGCAGGCTCGCCAGGAACGCGACCATGGCCCGCGCCATGCCGGTCATCTCGATCAGAAGCCCCAGGAACACGAACAGCGGCACCGAGAGCAGGATGAGGTGGCTCATGCCCTCGTCCATCCGCCCGACCAGCACCATCACCGGCGTCCGCGTGGTCAGCGCCAGATAGCCGTAGATCGCGAGGCCAAACCCGAACGCAATGGGAACGCCGGCAAAGACGCAGAAGCCGGCGACGCCGACGAAGAAGATGACGAGGTTGAGGTTGCCGAGCGGCCGCAGATAAGGCTGCGCCAACCAGAACAGACCGACGATGACGGCAACCGATATCACCGCCGTCAGCACCATGCGGTAATCGGCGGCGCGCAGCAGCCGCAGCAGCGCGAACACCGCCATCAGGCAGATGCCGGCCGGCAGCGCCGCGGCGCGCCACATGTTCGAGATCTGGAGCGCCGGCGTGGTGATGAAGCTTTCCTCGTAGGCGTATTCGGCGGATGGCCAGACGATCAGCGCCAGGAACGCCAGCGCCGCGCAGGTCGCGACCATGTCCAGATAGGCGCGCAACGCCGGCCGCGCGCTCGCGACGAGCGCCGTCATGCGCATGTGCTCGGAGCGGCGGAATGCGACCGCCGCGCCCAGCATCGCCAGCCACAGGAACAGGATCGAGGCGAGCTCATCCGACCAGATAAGCGGCCGGTGCACGCCATAGCGTGCGACCACGCCGGCAAACAGGATTACGATCTCGGCGACGACCAGGATTGCCGCGGGGATCTCGACGGCGAGGCCGAGGAGGCGCTCCAGCGAGGCCAGCACGGGGGATCGGCGAGGGGGCTGAACAGCCACCTCGCCCACCACTTCGGTCGCCTGAACCTCGACATGAGCCATCTCGATAAGAACCTCGGCGGCCCCGACGCGTTACGACAGCTTGCCGACGGCCTTTTCCAGGAGATCCCAGGCCTGGTCGCCATACTTGCCCTTCCACTCGGCATAGAAGCCGGCGGAGCGCAGCTTGTCACGGAACGGCGCCACCGCAGGCTGGTTGAAGGTCAGGCCTTTGCCCGCGAGCTCCTGCTGGAGATTCGCATTGAGCTTGGCGGTATCCTCACGCTCCTTGACGGCGGCGGCGTTGATGTTCTTGGCGACGACGGTGCGCACATCCTCTGGCAGCGCGCTCCAGGCGCGGCGGTTGGCCAGGAACCAGAATCCGTCCCACATGTGGTTGGTCAGCGAGCAGTACTTCTGCACCTCGTACAGCTTGGCGGTCGAGATGATCGCCAGCGGGTTCTCCTGGCCCTCGACGATCTTGGTCTGAAGCGCGGAATAGACCTCGGCGAAATTGATCGAGGCGGGCGCGGCGTCGAACGCCTTGAACATCGAGGTCCACAGCGGTGACACCGGCACGCGGATCTTGAAGCCCTTGAGGTCGTCGGGACCGGTGATCGGCTTGCTCGACGACGTGGTCTGGCGGAAGCCGTTGTCCCAGATCTTGTCCATGACCTCGAGGCCGGCCTTCTTGATCTCGCCGCGGACATGGGCGCCGAGGTCGCCGTCCATGGCCTTCCAGACCGTGCCGTAGTCCGGGAACGCGAAGCCGATGCCGTTGATGGACGCGGCCGGCACCAGGGTCGACAGGATCAGGCCTGACAGCGTGAAGAATTCGACGCCGCCGGACCGGATCTGGCTCAGCATGTCGGTGTCGGAGCCGAGCTGGTTGTTCGGAAAGATCTGGAGGTCGAACTTGCCGTTGGTCTCGGCCTTGATCGCCGCCGCCATCTCCTTGGCGCGCACGTTCAGCGGATGGGTGTCAGGCAGGTTGTTGGCGTATTTGTAGGTGAACTCGGCGCTCTGGGCGCGGGCCACATGGGGCGCACCGAGGCCGCCCAGGACCGCGGTCGCGGCGGAGGCCTTGAGAAGCGTGCGTCGGGAAAAGCTCATGGGTCTGCTTCCTCGGAAGTTTGTTGTTGTTCTGAGATGCAAACCTATACGGACGGAAGGCCTGAAGGTCATCTGCGATCTCGCGAGGTCTCGCTTATTGCAGCCGGACACCGTCGCGGCAATATCGGCTTTCGGCAGATGGGCCGGATTCAAAATCTGAAAAACAACCCCATGCACAGTAGCCGTCAAGAGCCGGGAGGCCAGTCGCCGCGCATCGCGGAAACGGACGGCAAGCGAAGGCGCGGTGTCAGGAATTCGACCTAAATACCTGATCTAATTATATATAAAGATATTCCATAATATACCTTATGCGAATTACGGATATGGCGGTCCGGGCTGGGTGCCACCTGCGCATGGTCGCCGAAATCCCTCCCCACCGTTCATGGTGAGCCGCCTTGCAGGCCGTGGCGTCGCGGCGCATCGCCGCGCGCGGACTCAGCTGTGCATTCTTCTGAACGGGTGACGCTCGCGCACGGCGTCACCCGAGATGGTCCGGCCGGCAGTCAGGACGGCGCGGCGAAGTCGTAGGAGATGCGTCCGGCGGGCAGATAGAACAGAGCGATGACGGCGCCGCCGCGCACCTCAGGATAGTGCCGGCTGCCGGGATCGGGCGCGGTCCAGCCGGGCCCTTGCCAGCCCTGCAGCCCCTTGAGCTCGGCGCCCTTGTCCATCGGCACGACCAGGTTCAGTTCCCCGTATGGGTGACCGTGATATTGCCCGCGGAGCACGTCGTGGTCGTCCTCGTCCTTGAAGCGGCGCGGATCGGTGCTGTTCATGTAGACGGCCGTGATGCTGAACTGGAATGTCTCGGGCGTCGGCTCCAGGATGCGGCTGCGCCGGTAGTTCGGACCGTCGACCTCCTGGTTGGCCGCCCAGCCTTCCTCGACGCCGCGCTTAATCAGCCGCGCCAGGTCCTGGTAGAGCTGGCTGCCCTCGCCGTAGGTTTGGTTGAGCCACCGCTCCATCTCCGCGCCGGGCGTCATGTCCTTGACCTCGCGGAGAAACGGAATGCTGCGCGCAATCAGGTCGTCTCGGCTTGCCATGGCGTTGTCCTTTCCATTTGGGTTGCACTTTGTTCTTCAAAGCCCGCGAACGAGGCGAAGTCCGCGATGTCCGCGCGCGGCATCAGCCTGCCCGCGATTTGGTCCCTGGCACGGCCGATCGAAATGCCGCACACGACCATTTGCTCCGCCGGGATCGACAGCAGCGGACGCAGGATCCGGTGGTATTTCGAGAACGTCTCCTGCGGACATGACTGGAGCCCATGGCCTGCCGCAGCCAGCAGCACGTTCTGGATGAACATGCCGAGGTCGAGCCAGCTGCCGACCTCCAGGCGCCGGTCGATCGTGACGATCAGCCCGACGGGCGCGCCGAAAAACGCATAGTTCTTGGCGGTCTGGCCGCTCCTGGCTTTGATATCGGCCTGGGCAATGCCGAGCGAACCGTAGAACAACCGGCCGAACTCCTGTCGTCGTTGCAGGTAGGGTTCGGGCAGGTCACTGGCGTAGTATCTGTATTCCGACATATGCGCGTCGCGGGCGGTTTCGTGCGCCTCGCGCAGCGCCACCGAGACCCTGTCTTTGGCATCGCCGGCCAGCACGTAGACGTGCCAGGGCTGGATATTGGCGCCGCTTGGCGCAAACCGCGCCACGCGCAGAATTTGCTCGATGGTCCCTCGCCCGACCGGCGCGCTTGAGAAGTCGCGGCATGCAAATCGGCCTGCGATGATCTCGTCGATGCCGCTCTGCACGGCTGCGCCCTCGCCGATCATGGCTGCTTCAGGAGCGGACATCCGCCTTGCTCCATCGGCCGGAAGGCTTCCTCGCCCGGAATCGTCGCCAGCAGCTCGTAATAGTCGAACGTGTATTTGGACTGCTCGGGCGACTTGACGCGAAACAGATACATGTCGCGGACCAGCCGGCCGTCCTCGCGGATCCGGCCATTTTTCGTCATGAAATCGTTCACGGGCATGGCGCGCATCCTGGCGGCTATGGTCGGCCCATCCAGCGTGCCGGCCGCCTGGACCGCCCTAAGGTAGTGCATCACCGCGCCATAGGTGCCGGCGTGGATCATGGTCGGGACCTTCTGGGTTTTGGCGATGAAGCGCTTCGACCACGCCCGCGTGTCTTCGTTCAGGTCCCAGTAGAACGCCGAGCTCAGCATCAGGCCCTGGGCGCTCTGGAGCCCGAGACTGTGAATGTCGGCAATGAAGACGAGCAGCCCGACCAGCTTCTGCCGCTGCGTGATGCCGAATTCGCCGGCCTGTTTGACGACGTTGATGAAGTCGCCGCCGGTGTCGGCGAGCGCGATCACGTCCGCCTTCGAGGACTGTGCCTGGAGCAGAAAGGACGAAAAATCCGGCGTATTGAGCGGATGTTTCACCGCGCCGATCACCTTGCCGCCCATGGCATCGATGACCTTGCGGCTGTCGGCCTCGAGTTGCGCGCCGAGGGAATAGTCGACCGAAATGAAGTACCAGGAGTTTGCGCCGAGACGCGACATCGCCCGCGTTGTTCCCTGCGACAGTGCATAGGTGTCGTAGGTCCAGTGAATTCCGGTCGGCGAGCATTCGTCGCCAGTCAGGCGCGACGTGGCGGCGCCGGTGGCGAGGAACAGTTTCTTCTTGTCCCGTGTGATGCCCTGCACCGCCAGCGCGACCGCGGAATTCGGTACGTCGAGGACGACCTCGACGTTTTCGTTTTCAATCCAGCGCCGGGCGATGGTCGCTCCCACATCGGCCTTGTTCTGGTGGTCTCCCGTGACGATCTGGATGCTGCGCCCCAGCACCTGACCACCGAAATCGTCGACCGCCATTTGCGCCGCGACCACCGAGCCCTGGCCGCCATTGTCGGCGTAGAGCGAGGACATGTCGGTGAGGACGCCGAGCTTGACCGGACCATCCTGCGCAATGGCCGGCGCCGTCGATAGCGCCAGTGCGACTCCGAGAATTCCGATCGACATCCCGCAGGATTTCATTGCCCATCTCCTCCAAATCCGGCGCCGCGATCATGACGGGATCGCGCAATTGCGGAAGTGAAACTCTTGCAGAGTGATCCTGAACCGCCTTCAGATTGGTGACGCGAACGCCCGGGCGTCGCAGTCCGGGCGCCCTGCTCGGTTGCGTCGGCTGCGTGGTTGGCCTTAACTGGAATCGATCGCAAGTACGCAACGGGCGCGCGATCCGCCTGCGACGGTGTCCTGCACGTGGCTGTTTCCTTCAAGACCCTGGACCTGAACCTGCTCAAGGTCTTCGACGCTGTGATGGAGGAGCGCAGCGTGCTGCGGGCAAGCCAGAGGGTCGCGCTCAGTCAATCCGCCGTGAGCCATTCGCTCGCCCGGCTCCGCGAGATGCTGGAAGACGATTTGTTCGTGCGCACGGCGACCGGCATGCAGCCGACCGCGCGCGCATTGACGATGGCGCCACAGGTTCGCGAAGCGCTGCGATCTCTCGAGGCGGCGGTCGAGCAGCCGCGCTTCGTTCCGGCGGCCTCCACCAGGCAATTCACCCTCGCCGCCAACGACTTCACCACGATGGTGCTGGCCTCACCGCTCCTGAAGATCCTTGGGCTTGAGGCGCCGGCGATCGACCTGATCATCAAGCCGGTGACACGGATCGACCTTGCCGAGCAGATCGACCTTGGTCGCATCGACGTTGCGATCGGCGTCTTCTCGGATCCGCCGAGCCGCTTCCGGACCTCGCTGTTGTTCGAATATGACGACGTGCTGATCCTCGGCGGAAAGCGCAAGCTCGGCCGGATCGACAACGCGGCCCTGGCGCGCATGCCGCTGGTCGTCGTCTCCTTCGGCGGCGAGCAGGAGGGCGCGATCGGGGGCTTCATCTCCGAGCGCGGCCTCGCCAGGCGATCGGAAATGTATGACCGTGCGGCACTCGAACGGGCATTGTCCGAAAGCGACCGGCCGCCGCGCATAGCGGTTTCACTGCCGCATTTCCTGGCGCTGCCCGCCCTGCTCGCGGACTCCGAATTGGCGGCCATCGTTCCGCGCCCATTGGCGCGGGCGTTCGAACAGGCGCACGCCATCACGACGTACGAGCTGCCTTACGCCACAACCCCGGTCGAGGTCCGGCTGCTGTGGCACGAACGTATCGAGGGCGAGCCATCGCATGACTGGCTTCACGATATCCTCAGGCGTGCGACCGCGGACCTCAGGCGTGGACGCTAGCTGGAGACGGTCTCAGTCGTGGTTCCATTTTCCATCGGGGCGTTCGGTTGGGGCGCGCGAGTGGAGGTTGTGCTAGACTGGGCGTCGCAGTCCTGTAGAGGTCAACGATACAAGGCGGTCTCAACCGCCGCTCAAGGAGCCCGTCATGCAGGAGAACGTCACCCGCGCGAACARCTCGCGCGCCATTCCGTTCGACGCCGCCAAGCTCGACCGTCTCATGGAGGCCGCCGGCCTCGACGTGCTGGTCGCGACCTCCAAGCACAATGTGCAGTACCTGCTGGGGGCCGAGCGCGCGATCTTCTTCGACTACATGGACGCGATGGGCGTCAGCCGCTATCTGCCGGTCCTGATCTATCCCAGGGGTGCGCCGGACAAGGCGGTCTATATCGGTCACCGTCTGGAAACCCATCAGCGTGCCGTGGCGCCGCCGTGGGTGCCGCAGGTCCGCACCGAATCCAATGGCTCGGTCGACGCGGTCACACGGGCCATTGGCCTGATCCGCGACGCCGGCGTGCCCTTGAAGCGGGTCGGCGTCGAGATGGCGTTCCTGCCGATGGATGCTGGAAGGGCGCTCGCTGACGCCCTGCCCGGTGCCGAGCTCAAGGACGCGCTGCTGGTGCTGGAGCGGCTGCGGGCGGTCAAGTCGGCGGACGAGCTGGCCAAGCTCAAGACGGCGTCCGAGCTCGTCATTGCATCAATGCTGGAGGTGATCGCCGCGCACGGGCCGGGCACCACCAAGCAGCAATTGTCGGACAGCTTGCGTGTCGCCGAGGCCAATCGCGGCCTGACTTTCGAATACTGCCTGCTGGCCTGCGGCAGCAGCCACAACCGGGCGCCGTCTGCGCAGCGCTGGGAGCAAGGCGACGTGCTGTCGCTCGACTCCGGCGGCAATTATCACGGCTATATCGGCGACCTCGCCCGAATGGCCGTGCTGGGCGAACCCGACAGCGAACTGAAGGATTGCCTGGCCGAGATCGAGGCGGTTCAGCGCGCCGCCTTTGCCGCGGTCCGACCGGGCGCCCTGGGCGGCGACATCTACGTCGCGGCTGAGCGGCAGCTTGCCCGGATCACCCAGCGCGACTGCACAGATTTCCTGGCCCACGGCATGGGTCTCGTCAGCCACGAGGCCCCTCGCCTGACCGCCAAGGGTCCGGTCCCCTACGACGACACCGACGCCCGGCTGCCGCTCGAAACAGGCATGGTGGTCTCGATCGAGACGACGATGAAGCATCCGAAGCGCGGCTTCATCAAGCTCGAGGATACGGTTGTGGTGACGGCGACGGGGTATGAGATTTTTGGCGAAGGTGGCCGGGGCTGGAATTTGGGTGGGAGTGCGCTTTAGCCTAAGGACGTTGCAAGACCCTCATGGTGAGGAGCGCGGCACGCGCGTCTCGAACCATGAAGGCCAGCCTCTCGCGTGTGGCCATCCTTCGAGACGCCCGCTTTGCGGGCTCCTCAGGATGAGGTGCGGAGTGTGGTGAAGCTGCGCAATTACCGCGTCAACAGCATCTCCAGCTGGCTCTGTGCCTTCTTCACCGCGCCCGCGAACCAGCTCTGGCTCGGCGCTTCCTTGGCGAAACACTTTGTGTAGGCGTCCATGGCCTGGTCTTCCTTGGCCATGGCGTCCTCTGGAGTCTTCCTGGCCATCATTTGCTTCCAGACTTTTTCGCAGGCCGGGATCTCGGCCGTCTTCACGGCATCGGTGACGGCGAGGAAGAAGACCTTCTCGCCCTGGATCGCGACGACATCGATTTCGTGCGGCGCGCCCTTCAGGTCGCCGTTGCCGCGCACGCCGAGCACGGCGACCCCGGCACTGGCGGATGCGGGCTTCGCGATCGGCAGCTCGGCATATTTGGCGAAGGCCGAGTCTTGGATGGCTTGATAGTAGAAGCGATCCGACTTGAAGGCTGCGGCGATCTCCTGCGGCAGGCCATCCTCGCGGTGCTCGCGCAGCCAGTGCTTGAGCAGACCTGTGGTGGTCACCACGGCCTGCATCTTGTCGCCTTCGGAGGCAAAGCCCAGACCGTCGAGATGGCCGAAGCCCGAGTCGCCCTTGAACAGCGTGTCGGCGTTCGACTTGCCCTCCGCCGGCAGCCCCTTGATCGTGACCGGTCCGACCAGGCCGCGCAGCACACCGGTCAGCTCGTTGAGCGCCGCATCGTGCTGCTTGAAAGTCTCGTCGCTCTCCTTGGCTTTGGAGAATTTTGCGATGTAGCGATCGCGCAGGTCGAGATAGTGCTGCTCGGGCGTGGCCGCGTAGGTGGGCGTCGCGAAAACGAGCAGGCAGAGCAACGCGAGCGATCTCATTGCAATTTCCGGAAGACTGGGAGCGATCTCCAGTCTTTGTGCCGGTGCCGGACGGGAAGGTTCATCGGCTCCTGAACTGCGAACGTGCGTGGCGGCCGGAGGTGTCGATGTACCCGTTTCAGGTTGACAAGAGCGGCCGTCCAGCGCCAAAATTCGATCGGGTCGATACACCCGCTGCCTGCGCCCTTTGGGGATGGTGAACGTATCAAAGTCGCCCTCACCCTCGCTATTGGCGAGCGGGTCGGCAAGGCAGGCACTGATCTTCTCCGTTCGCCGATACGGGTGCTCTCATGCGCGATTTCCGCGATGCGAAGGCCATGGCTCGTTCCTTGCGCGATGCCTTGAATGCCAAAGCCGTGCAAACCACTCACAGCGAAGCTTTGGAACTGATCGCGAAAGCGTTCGGGTACGAGAACTGGAATATTCTGTCGGCCAAGATTGATGCGGCGCAGCCGAGTGCTGGCGTGCAGAATCCTGCCCAGCAGGATCGTCCCATCTACTGTTCGTTCTGCGGCATGAACCAGCACGAAGTGAGCAAGCTGGTGGCCGGGCCGGCTGTCTTTATCTGCGACGAATGTATCGACCTATGCACCGATATCGTTGATGAGCAGCTGCTTCGCCTCATCGAAGGAGATGCAGACAGTGCTCGCGCCATGCCCACCGATAGACTGCTTCCCTATGTGGAGCACGCGAACAAAGGGGTGGAGCGCAATCGGCTGTTGTCGCAGAGCATCGAAAGGGTTTTTGCGCTTCGACAGAACGCCTCGGCGGCGAATGATGACGTGTTCAAGACATCCAAAGTCGCTCGATTGAGAGGCAAGACGTCCGACGAACTGCTGGCGATGAAGAAATTCTCGCTAAGTCAGTTGAAGCGTTACGAGCAGGCGCTGCAGACCGCGATGCCCATCGTCAACGAGCGGACCCGGTAAATGCGCAGACGATCGAGCGGCACGCCGGCCCTACTCCGCCGGCGTGAGCTGCTGCCGGCTCAGGCGCATCGCCGCCGTCTCGCGCGCCCGGACGCGGGCGCGGCGCTTGCGCCACCAGATCACGACGCCGGTGACCGACAGTGCCGCCACCACGAGGCCCATGATCGAGATCAGGATGCGGCCGAACAGCCCGACGATGCGGCCCGAATGCAGCGGGAATTGCGCCTGCACGAAGATGTCGGCGGCGGTGCCGACCCAGGGCAGCCGTTCGCCGATCGGGCGGCCGTCCTCGCTGTCGTAATAGAGCTGCGCCGGCCCGACGCCGCCGGCGCCGTGATCGTCGCCGGGATGGAAGAACGCCGCGGCATAGACGCCATGGGCCGGGCCGTAATTGATCGAGCCGACCGGGACGGTCCACCCTCGCCCCTTGCCGTCGGCCGCCGCGCGCGCAGCGATGTCGTCAAACGTCACCTTGGGCTCGATGGGATCGTCGAGATCGCGATAGGGCCGCTGCTCATAGGGCGTCGGCGTGTAGTTCGACACCATCTTCATCATCGGCGAGAACACCTCGAAATAGAGGTTCAGCGAGAACGCCGTGAAGGCGATGATGAACAGCACGCCCCAGGTCCACAGGCTGAAGGCGCGATGGATATCGAAATTGATCCGGTAGGCGCTGCCCGATGCCTTGATGGTCCAGGCCGGCGCCCAGCGCGCCCAGAAGCCCCGTTCGAGCTGGCGCGTGACCTGGGGTGCCCGCGCGGCCTTGGCGCGCCGTCGCGAGGGCAGCGTCAGATAGAAGCCGACGAAGCAATCGATGGTCCAGATGATGGCGATCACGCCGAGCACGCGCATGCCCCAGCGATCGCTGCCCCAGAATTCCGGGATGTGCATGGTGTAGTGGAGCTTGTAGAGGAACGAGACGAAGTTTTCGCGCGTCACCGGCCACACCGCGCCCCAATAGCGCCGGCCGAGCTCGACACCGGTGTTGGGATCGAGGAAAATCTGGTTGTAGTCGATCGCGAAGCGTTTTCCCGTCGCCGGATCGATCCGCGGCATCACGAAGAACCACAGCGAGTGCCCCTCCTCCGGCGTCATGAAGAGGTAGACGACGCGTGCGCGGGGATCGCGCTGCTCGATCATCTTCGCGAGCTCGATCGAGGGAAGCGCCGGGCCTTTGCTGGTGACATCGAACAGGTGGTGGTTCAGCACCTCGTCGATCTCATGATCCCATGAGATGATCGCGCCGGTGATGCCGGAGAAGAACAGGAATCCGGCCGTGAGCAGTCCCGCCCAGCGATGCAGCCTGCCGAATATCGCTCTCATCGTCTCGACTCTCATCAAGCGGGTCCGGCGCGCTGCGCCGGCGCTTCCACCGAGACCGTGGGAATTTGAGTTTGCGCCTGCACGGGCGCGAAGGGAACGCAGAGAGCGAATATGCTGACGGCGCCGAAGAAAAGCACCTGAAGCTGTCGAACAAGCGCATTGGAGCACGAACGAAGTTGGAAGTCTGACACGTCTATCGAGGTCCCACGCACTGCCGGCTTTGCCGGAATGATTTTTGGACTCTCGCCCTAACGCGGGGACATCTTCAGTGCGAGGGACGAGGAGTTAGAATCTATCGAGACCGGGGAATAAATCGTGCGACCAATGCGCCCATCTGCGCGTCGAGGCGCATCGCCGGCTTCTATGAGCACTTCGATATGGAATGCTTCTAGAGTGAGAACATTCGCCGCTTGTCCGCAAACGCGTGACAACGGCGGACTCGCTGCCGCGAACGAATGGCTGCGGCGACGATGCGACGGCTGACGGGAGCCCGGCAGTTCAACCTTGCGCGGCAATCATCGTGTTGAGCGCTTTAACGCTCGGCGCAAACAGCACTGCGACGCCCTTGTAGCGGATAAATTGCTTCATCTGGAACGTCACGGAGGCGTCCCCCGCAAGCGGAACCTGGAACCGGGTCTCGGCCTTTGGGTCTGCCCGGTTTCCGGTCAACGCATCCTGCGCGTTGGCCCCGTTCGGAAGGCGCATGTAGGCGTCGGCAAAGTCCGTCTGATGCATCCACCGCAGGATGGTATAGAATTGCTCGTTGATCCTGGCGAAGTAGAACAGCCCTACGATGCCGCGGTCCTTGCCGTCGTCCTCCGTGCCCTCCAGATGAGGGCCGTAGGAAAATCCGCGGCGTATGACTCGCGGCGGCCCCTTGGGGAAACGAATCTGATTGGCGAATTTCAGCGGCTGATCGCGGCAATTGACAATGCGAATGTGAGCCCCGAGCGGGCATTTGACGCCGTTTGGATCGTCGCCATAGCCGAAAGCATCGTTCAATTGCGGGGTCGACGGTGGTGCATCCGGAAAGCGTGACAGCGGCGACCCGTGTCGCCAGCGCCCCATCATCTTGGCCGCGATCCATTCCTCGGCCAGTTCCGGGCCGACATGCGGCGCCGCCTGCGGTGCATTCGCCACCAGGAATTTGTTGAAGGCCGCGACGTCCTGATAAAGCCACGACAGGCCGACGAACGATCCATCGCGCGCGAAGTCCTGCCACGGACCGGGCTTGAACGGTGCAGTGGGAAAATCGCTGTTCGGATAGCCGACGACGATCTCGCGACAATCGACGGCGTCGGAAGCCCTGGCAGCCGGCGCATCCTGCCAGTCAACATTGGGCGCGGTGATTCCATCACGATAGCCAAAATGCAGGCGGCCGTCGGCTGGCCGACAGCCGGACAGCGCGCCGTCGTCCCAACTTTCGAGTGACAATTCCCGGACACCGAAACCTGTCGCCGACTGCCGCACCTGCGCGAGGCAATCGGCTTTCTGCTCGGGCGTATCGAACCCGATATGGATGGCCAGATCGATATCGCCCGACTTGAACTTGCCATCCCACCATCCCGCCGGAGCGCTGGCGTCGAAGAAACCAAGCTGTGTCGCAATGCCGCCATCCGGCGCCTGCGCCGGGTCCACGAACGATACCTCGAATTGCTGCCGCCCCTGTGCGACGTCAAGGTCGGGGCGACCCGACATCAACGTCGCGATGCCGTTCCAACTGAACATGAAGTGGAACGCGGGACCATCTGCGTCCGGGCCCGCCCCCACCGCGGCTCGCGGTATCCATTGCCGCAGGAAGGACCTGGCACCGCCGGCGTCGCCAAACCTAAACAACAGAACCGCGAGTAGCGGCTTGGCGGAGCTTCGAGCGACGATCGCCTGCAAATTGTCGAGATCCACCATGGCGCCTGTCCTGCAAGAACGGTCAGCCGATAGGCAGCCTCAAAGCCGGCCTATCCCGAAAGCGCAAATACGCTGAGCTATTTCCCGAGCTTTGCCAGAATGTCTGCGACAGTCATGCCGTCGGTCGCAGTGCCCAGCGAGCGCGCGTTGTGGTTCTTCGAGAATTCGAAGAACGCATTGGGATCGTTGATGTCCAGGCCAGTCGTATCTGCCAGGGAAAATATCGCGGCAAATATCGGCGTGAGCGCTCGCCGGAAAAACTCCGTGTATTCCTGGTGCGTTCCCTCATATTCGGTGATGACCTGGATGTACTTGTCCTCGATGACGACGACCCGGGCGAAATGAACGATCCTGGACTGCTTCAGCGCCGCCGCGCTGAACCTTCTCAGTGAAGCTCGCCTCGAGATTCCGCAGCTTTGCCAGGGTCTCGGCATCCTGCTTGATCGGCAGCGTGAGATTGAGTGCATGGGTCATGGGAAATCTCCTTAAAGAATACAACCTTAAGATGGTATCACTCTCGAAAGGAATTGGAAGCAATCTTTTCGACCTGCGGCCGGCCGTCGCGTCGCGGGCCGTTCGAAAGGGGCAGCAATACTCCCCTGACAATTCGACCGCGAGCGCATGCGACCAGCGAACCAGCGCCGGTCGGCCTGCTGCGAACATTGTTGTCGCGCGACGAGTCTAGGCTTTGCCGGCGTGGCAGCACGAGCCGCCGGCGGCATCCTTCGGGTCGCCCGCTAGCACGCTGCGGCTGTTGCGCTCCGGCGGAATGTCGCCGGCGGCATTGGCCGAAAAGAATCCGGTCGGCTTCAGCATGAAGCCGGCATATTCGACCGGCATGATCGGAAAATCCTCGGGCTTGCAGACATGGGTGTGGCCGAAGGAGTGCCACACCACGAGATCTGTGTTCTCGATGTTGCGGTTCTGCGCGGCGTAGCGCGGCAGGCCGTCGCCGCCGGCATGGACGTTGGGATAATCGCCGCTCGCGTATTTCTCGTCCTTGTCGAAGGCCGTGACCCAGACGTGCTTCGTCGCAAAGCCGCCGCGCTTGCGCACGTAGCTGCCCTCCTGCGCCAGCATCAGCGGGCTCGGATTGACGACGAGCTTGTAGGCCGGCGCGTTGCCGACGGAGTTGGTCTCGTTGGGATTGCTGATCTTCCAGAACCGGCCGGTCTCGCCGTTCGCAATGGCAGCCGCATCACGCTCGCGCGACAGCACGCGCGTGGTGRTATCGAACGCATTGCCGTGCGGATTGTCCGCGCCCCAGGGCCGCGGCACGAACTCGTGCTCGGTGACCGTGTTGCCGCCGCCGTCGAGATCCATGTGCATGCGCACGTTGAAGAAATGCTGGTGCGTCGGGCCGCCCAGATTGTCGTCGACCATGCCGCCCCATTTGTATTTTTCGCCCGATGGCACGGCGGCGGTCTGGATGATGCCGGTGAGTTTTGTTTCGAGTTGGATCGTGCCGTCCTGGTACAGGTACCAGTAGAAGCCGTAGTCGTAATTGCCGACGGTGGCGAAGAACGAGATGACGAGGCGCCGCGAGCGGCGCACCTCGRACAGGCCGTTGCGGAATTCGTAGTGTTTCCAGGCAATTCCGTAATCTTCTTCATGCATGCAGATGGCATTCTGCATGACGAAGGGCTCGCCCTTGTTGTCGGCGGCGGGCACGTCGAAATAATGGATGTTGCCGAGACAGTCGCAGCCGAGCTCGAGCGCGTTGGCGAGCATGCCGAGCCCGTATTCCCCGGCATCGAACGCCGACTTCCAGAAATGGTTCTCGGTCGGATCGGCGTAAGGCACCACCATCTCGGTGACGCTGGCGCGATGGATCAGCGAGCGCTTGCGATCGCCGTCCTGGTAGGCAAGCTGATGCAGCACCAGGCCCTCGCGCGGCGTGAAGCCGACGCGAAAGCTCCATTTCTGCCAGTCGACGTTCCAGCCATCGACCTTGAAGCTCGCGCCCTCCGGCTGCTCGATATGCAGCGGCTTGATGTCGGTGCGCGGGTTTTTGACCTCGTGCGCGCCGTAATTCCGCTTCTTGCGCGGGATCGGCACGATCGGATCGGCGTCCGTGAGGTCGATGACCTTGCCGCCGATCAGGTCGACCACGGCGACCACGCCCTCGATCGGATGCGCGTAGCCGTTGTCCTGAAGGTGCTCGCGGAAAAAGCTGACGGCGCGCACGATACGGGCGCCGCGCTCGTACTCAAAATCGAAGAAGCCCGAGGAGAACGGATCGACCTGGACCAGCTCGATATCCTTGTCGGTGAGCCCGCGGCGGACCATCGCCGCGCGCCAGCCTGGATCGGCCTTCACCACGGCCTCGCACTTGAAAAATTCTTCCAGCATCACCGGCGGCTGCCCATAGGGCGCCTCGCGGTTCGGAATGACCTTGCGGCTGACGATCTCGTTGCGGCCGAGATCGACGATGTGCTCGATCGCCTCGCCCGTGGTGACGTCGAGCGTCAGCGCGAAGGCGCGGCGCCCTGCTCCGCCCGTAGCCAATTCCTGTTTGGTCGGCTCCTCCAGCCGGACGGTCGGGAAGCGGCAGTTCTCCGGCGAGGTCGCGGCGGCACGAACCAGCGTGCAGGCGGCCGTGATCTCTTCGGCTGTCAGAGGATCGAGCGGATGCGGTGCGGCCGCTTGAATCGGTGATTTGGCTTTGACGGTATCGAGCATGATGATGACCAAAAAATCAGCGCGGGGCGAGATGCGCGGTGATGGCGCGGAAGGCGGCGAGCCAGCGGTGGTCGAGCGGAACGTCCATCGCCTTCGGCTGCGTCGCGAGCTTGACGATGACGGTGTCGGTGGCCGCGTCGATGTAGAGCCACTGGCCGTGAATGCCGATCCCCGCGAGATCGTTCCGCGACGGATCGATCGTGTACCATTTGCTGCGGTAGCGGGCGCCCGGGAAGATGTCGGCGAGATCGCCGTCTTTCCACGCCTGGGGATCGCCGTTCTCGTGGATGTCGTCGATCCACCAGCCCGGCACCACCTGCCGTCCCTCGACCACGCCGCGGCAGCGGATCATTTCGCCGAAGCGCAGCAGATCGCGTGCGGTGACGGAAAGGCCGCCAGCGATGCGGCCCATGCCGTGGCTGTCGAGCGTGAGAGAGCCGTCCTCTTCGGCACCCAAGGGCTGCCAGAGATAGTCGGAGAGGATGCGATGGTAAGGCATGCCGCAGGCGCGCTCGTAGACCCAGCCGAGCACTTCCGTATTGGTCGAGACGTAGTGGAACACCTTGCCGTGCGGCTTGCCGGTCCCGCGCAGCGTGGTGAGATAGGCGCGCTGATGGCCGGCTTCGACGCCCGGCGGCGGCACGTCCCAGCCCGAGGAGAAACGATAGCGTGCGACGTCGCCGGCCGGATCCTCGTAATCCTCCTCGAACTTGATCGCGACCGCCATGTCGAGGACGTTGCGGACGGTGCAGCTGCCATAGACCGAGCTCTCCAGCTCCGGCACGTAGCGCACCACCCTTGCCTCCGGATCGAGCAGGCCGCGCGCGGCCAGCACGCCGCCGAGCGTGCCGGCGATCGACTTGCTGATGGAGCAGATCAGATGCGGCGTGGTGACGCTGATGCCGTCGCCGTACCATTCGTGGATCAGCGTGCCCCGGTGCATGACCAGCAGCGCATCGCCGAAGGTTTCGCGCAAGGTGGCCTCGACCGTGGTCGGCTTGCCGTCCGGCGCGGTGAAGCTGAGCTTTTGCAGCTCGCGCGGCGCGCTTGCCATCGGTGTGGGATGCGCGGAGCGGCGAACCTCCGCGGTCGGCAGCACTTCGCGGGTGTGGGTGAAGCCCCAGCGGATGGCGGGAAAGCTGCGCCAGTTGGCGCGGGTCACCTGGGCCTCGGGCGTGGGCGGGCTGCCGCGCATGATGTCCGTCGGTCGCATCTCGATCCTCCGCAAGGCCATCCCGACTGCGATGCCGGAACGGCAAGGGAGAAGACTGCACACAGGCCGCATCGGGCGTTATCGAGATCCGGCAATATTTTGCTGGACAGCGGCCATGGCCGTGCCAGTCTGGCGTAGTTCTTGCTGGCTATTCGGCTTGCAAATTCTGACGTGCTGTCATGGCCTTAAGCGCAACTCTTCCGATTCAAGACTCGGCTGCCAATCTACTTCAAGCGAGCAGCACGGATGTCGACGAGCATTGCGCCACGCTCGGCCGCTGGCGGCTGAGCTACGACCAGATCAGCGCCGGGGCGTTCCGGGGCAGCTTCACGCAACTCTCCCTGCCCCGGCTCGAAGTGTTCTGCGAGATCACCAGCCAGCAGGTGCGCCAATATGGCCAGTTAGGTGCCGACAGCTTTGGCATCGGTCTGCCCTGGCACGGCGATGGCGAGGTGAATTGCAACGGGGCCAGTGTTGCGGGCTCCCAGGTCATCGCCAGCATCGACGCCGAGATCGACATGTGTACGCCGAAGGCGTTCGAGTTGCGCGGTGTCGTCGCCAGCGCGGTGCTGATCGCGGAGCTTGCGGCACGGCTCGACATCGAATTGCCGCGCGCCGTCTGGCACCAGTTGCGGGTGATCGAGATGGCGGCGGCGCCGGTCGCGCGGCTGCGCGCCCACCTCGCCGCCATTCACGAGACCATCACGGCCGCACCCGAACGGTTCGACGATCCGGCCGCGCGGCAAGCGCTGGAGGACGCCCTCCTCGTCGAGATCATGGACATGCTGCCGACGGCCCAGCCCAGCGATCCCGGCCGCAGCGCCACGGCGCGCAAGCGCACCGTGGATCGCGCCCGTGAGCTGATGCATGGCAGCGGTGATCGCTCGCTGTCGCTGCTGGAGGTCTGCAAGGCGGTCGGCGCGAGCCCGCGCAAGCTCGGCTATTGCTTTCAGGAAGTCGTGGGCACGAGCCCGATGCATTACTGGCGCGCGATGCGGCTGAACCGGGTGCGGCGGGACCTGAAGCGCGCCAGTGGCGCCGAGACGTCGATCTACGACGTCGCCGTGCAACACGGCTTCTGGCACTTCAGCCAGTTCTCGCTCGACTACAAGCGCCACTTCTCCGAGCTGCCCTCGGAGACGCTGCGGCGCGCGAGGCTTGTCGCCTGACGCGCGCGTCTTCTACTCCAGGACAAGTCGTGGCTAGCAGCTCGCTTGCGGCCATCCTTCGAGACGCCCGCCTCTGGCGGGCCCTCAGGATGAGGTCGGGTTTTGCGGCGAGATATTGGACCCTCATGGTGAGGAGCCCGCGCAAGCGGGCGTCTCGAACCATGCAGGCCGGGCACGTTACCAGGTCGGCAAATACGTACCCTTGAAGCGCGTCTCAAGAAACGCCTTCACGGGATCGGAGTGATAGACCGCGATCAACTGCTTCACCCACGGCTTGTCCTTGTCCTCCTCGCGGACGGCGAGGATGTTGACCCAGGGACCATCGGGGTTCTCGCGCGCGATCGCATCGGTCGCCGGATTGAGGCCGGCCTGCACGGCGTAATTGTTGTTGATCGAGACGACGTCGACGTCCTGCAGCGCGCGCGGAAGCTGGGCGGCATCGAGCTCGACGAAGCGCAGCTTCTTCGGGTTGTCGGTGATATCAGCGATGGTCGAAGCGACGTTGGTCGGGTCCTTCAGCTTGATCACGCCGTGCAGCGCCAGGATCATCAGGCCGCGCGCGCCGTTGGAGGGATCGTTGGCAATTGCAACGCGGGCGCCTTCTGGCAAATCGGCGAGCTTCTTGAATTTCTGCGAATAGACGCCCTGCGGCGAGCCGATCGTGTTCGCGACCTTGACGATTTTCCAACCGGTCTTGGAGATCTGGTTCTTCAGGTAAGGCTCGTGTTGGAACGAGTTGGCTTCGAGGTCCTTCAGCGCCAGCGCCTGGTTCGGAATGACGTAGTCGGTGAACTCGACCACCTTGATGTCGAGGCCGCGCTCGGCGCCGACCTTCTTCACGACGTCCATGATCTCGGCATGGGGACCGGCTGTAACGCCGACGCGGATGGTTTCAGCTTGAGCGGTGGTCGCAAGCAAGGCTGCAGCCGCAAGGGTTGCGAGAAAGCGCATTGTAGTCTCCAGTTTCAGGGAATGTGTATCAGCGCTGCCGCAGCCGGCGGTTGACCCGGCGTGCGAGATAATCGCCCGCGCTCTGCACGAGCTGCACCAGTGCGATCAGAACGACCACGACGGCGAGCATCATCTCCGGCATGAAGCGCTGATAGCCGTAGCGGATGCCGAGATCGCCGAGCCCGCCGCCACCGACGGCACCGACCATGGCGGAGTAGCCGAGCAGGCTGACCACCGCGAGCGTCAGTGCCAGGAGCAGGCCGGGCAACGCTTCGGGGATCAGTACCTTGAGAACGATCTGGATCGGTGATGCCCCGAACGAGGACGCGGTTTCGATCAGGCCGCCATCGACCTCGCGGATCGCAGCTTCGACCAGGCGCGCGATAAACGGCGTCGATGCGATGACCAGCGGCACGATCGCTGCGGTCGAGCCGATCGAGGTGCCGGCAATGAGCCGGGTGAACGGGATGATGGCGACGACCAGGATGATGAAGGGCGTGGAGCGCGTCGCATTGACGACGATGCCGAGCACGCGATTGATGGTGGGCGCCGCGAACAGCTCGCCTTTCCGGCTGGTCGCGAGGAACACGCCGAGCGGCAGGCCGAAGGCGGTGCCGAGCAGTGCCGCGATGCCGACCATGTACAGGCTTTCGCCTGTTGCCTGGACGATGAGGTTGATGAGTTCAGGCGACATAGCCGAGACGCTCCGCCGGGAGTTGATATTGAGAGAGCCAGGCGAGCGTGCGCGTCACCGCGTCCTCGCCACCGGGAATACCGAGGGTCAATGAGCCCACATGCTGGCCGCCGATCTCGTCGATGCGCGCCGACAGCAGCGCCACGTCGAGACCGAGCTCGCGGGCAAGCCGCGCCACCACCGTGTCGCCGGCCCCTGCCCCGCGCACCTGGACGCGGATCACGGCCTGCCCGCCGGCGGACGGCTCCGCCACGATCCGGCTCGCAAGCGACACCGGCAGGCTGTCGCCGATGACTTCGGCGAGGAAGGACTGCGTGATCGGATGCTTGGGGTGCGTGAAGATGTCGGCGACATGGCCGCTCTCGACGACATGGCCGGCGTCGAGCACCACCACTTCCTTGGCGAGCTGGCGCACCACGGACATTTCGTGGGTGATCAGCACGATGGTCACGCCGAGCTCGCGATTGATGTTGGCGAGCAGATCGAGGATCGCGCGCGTGGTCTGCGGGTCGAGCGCCGAAGTCGCCTCGTCCGACAGCAGCACGCTCGGCCGCGTCGCCAGCGCACGGGCAATGCCGACGCGCTGCTTCTGGCCGCCCGAGAGTTCAGAAGGGTAGCGGTCGTGCTTGTCGGCGATGCCGACCAGCGCCAGCAGCTCGGCGACGCGGGCCTTGATGTCGGCCTTGGCCCAGCCGGCGATCTCCAGCGGCAGCGCGATGTTGTCGGCCGCCGTGCGCGACGACAGCAGGTTGAAATGCTGGAAGATCATCCCGATCGAGCGCTGCGCCAGCCGCAATTCGCGACCTGCCAGCGCCGAGATGTCGCTGTTGTCGACGATCACGCGGCCCGTGGTCGGCTTCTCCAGCCCGTTGATCAGCCGGACCAGGCTCGACTTGCCGGCGCCGGAGCGGCCGATAACGCCGGTGATCGAGCCGCGCGCAATCGCGAAGTCGATGTCTTGCAGCGCGTTGACACCGGGCTTGCCGCGATAGGCCGGATAAATCTTCGAGATGCCTTCGAAACGGACCATCGCGTCAGCGTTCTGGGCGGCAGGTGAAATCGCTTCAAGCGTTTCGATCTTCTGTCCGATCGCGAGCGATTGGTGGGCGTTCATGGAGGCGGCCTTCATGCACAACAGTTCCTGCTGCCCCGTGGGGCATGCGGGAACCGGTCGCGTCAAGCGACGGAGAGTGAAATCGCGGCGAGGGTTCGGGTGGAACGCGCTGCACTGCAGCAAGCACCATCGCCTTTTCAGGTCTTCCTTGCAATGTCAGATATTTGCGGGGAGTTGGACGAAGTTTTCCTAATCCCACCCCGGCGAAGAAAATTCGTCTGCCGGGGGTATGAGCTTCCGGCCCCGCTCAGCTGATCTGCAACCAGGGCAGCACGATCAGCAGGAGTCCCGCAAAATAGAGCAGCCCGAACAGCAGCCCAAAGCCCCAGAACTGGCCCTTCCCGATATAGCCGCTGCCGAAATACATCGGCGCGGGTCCCGTCGCGTAAGGCGAGATCACGCCCATCAGGCCGAGCGAATACATGCAGAGCATGGCGAGCGTCGTAACCGGCAGGCCGGGAATGCCCGATCCGACCGCGAGCACCACCGGCAGCACGGCTGCGGCATGCGAGGTGATGCTCGAGAAGAAGTAGTGGATCCAGAAGAATAGCGCGACCAGCAGGAGCATCGCGGTCGACGGCGACAGCCCCGCGAGCGGTTTGGCGTATTCGGTCGCGAACCATTTGACGAAGCCGATTTCGTTGAGGCCCGAGGCCAGCGTCAGCAGCGAGGTGAAATAGAAGAACACCTCCCAGGCGCTCTTCTCGCTGACGATGTCGGCGAACTCGATCACGCCCGTCACCAGCATCAGCGAGATCACGATGAACACGACGGTGGTGGCGTTGACGAAGTTCGAGCCGAGCAGCGGCACGTGGATGTCCGGGCTCGAGCCCGCGATCCACAGGAACATCGCGAGGACGATCAGAGCCAGCATGATCCACTCGTTGCGCGACATCGGGCCCATCTCGCTGACCTCCCTGRCCGCCCATTCGGAGATCTCCGGGCTGTGCTTCACCTCGGGACGGCAGACCACATAGCTGAGCAGCGGCACGAGGATCATCAGGAGGATGCCGAGCGGCGCAAAGCCGACGAACCACTGCGCCCAGCTCACCTCGACGCCGGCGGTCTTCTTGGCGATCGCAAGCGCGGCCGCATTGGGCGCGAGCGCGGTGAAGAACAGCGAGCTGGTGATCGCGGTTGCCGCAAACGCCGTCCACATCACATAGGTGCCGATCTTGCCGGCGGTCGGTCCCGGCTCGGAGCCGTAGATGCGCGGGATGTTGCTGATGATGGGATAGACGATGCCGCCGCTGCGCGCGGTGTTGGATGGCGTCGCTGGTGCCAGCAGGAAGTCCGACATCGCCACCGCGTAGCCGAGACCGAGCGTGTTGCGGCCGAGCTTCTGCACCAGCACCAGCGCGATACGGCGGCCGAGCTGGCTCTTGCGATAACCGATCGAGAATACGAAGGCGCCGACGATCAGCCACACCGTGCTCTCGGCAAATCCCGCCAGCATCCAGCGCAGCGATTTGCCGGGATCGGGATCGATATAGCCGGCGACGCCCGCGACCGTCAGCCCGATGAACCCGACCGCGCCGACCGGCATCGATTCCAGGATGAGCCCGGTGATCACGGCCGCGAACACGGCAAAATAGTGCCACTGGTTGGCGTTGAGACCCGTCGGCACCGGCCACAGATAGATGGCCAGCCACACCACGAGCGGCGCGATCAGCTTCCAGCTAAACCCTTTTGCCTGAGGCGTCTGCGAGCTAGCGGCCATGGGCCCTCCCCCCTCGATTGTCGTCGCATTGTACCGCCCGTTGGCCGAGCCGTTTTTGTCCTAGCGCGGCGTATACGGACTGTCCGCGGCGCGATCAATGGCCTGACTTCACGTTCTACCGCCCCTTGCTACCGCCCCTTGAAGCGCGGCTTGCGGCGGGTCAGGAACGCCTCGATGCCCTCCTTGTGGTCTTCGGTGAGACTCGCCAGCGCGAACTGGTCGACGTCCATGTGGCTGGCGAGATCGTCTAGCGCGTGTGCCAGCCGGTTGACGGTCAGTTTGGTCATGGCGACCGAGAGCGGCGGCTGCGCGGCGACCTTCCGGGCAAGCTCCATGGCGGCATCGAACGCATGGCCGGGATCGGCCACCTGCTCCACCAAACCCCACTCGTAGGCCTCATCGGCCGAGATGCGCTGGTCGGCCAGGATCACCGCCTGCTTGGTGCGGGCCGGCCCGATCAGATGCAGCATGCGCGGGATGCTCTGCCAGCTCATGTTCATGCCGAGCCCGATCTCGGGCACGCGCAGATGCGCGTCGTGCCCCATMACGCGGAAGTCGAGCGCCACGGCCAGCGCGACGCCGCCGCCGACGCAAAAACCCTCGATGGCGGCGATCGTGATCTGCTCCATCTCATGCCAGGCATGGGTCAGACGCGGCCCGAGCTTGAGATGCCGCCGCAGCGTGCCGAGATCCATGTCCGTGCGCGAGCGCCCTTCGGCATCTTTCAAGTCGAAGCCGGCGCTGAAGGCGCTGGTGCTGCCCGTCAGAACCACGACGGACGTTGCGGCATCATCCTCGAAGCTGCGCGCGRCCGCGGTGAGCTGGCGCAGCGCCTCCGGCGAGAGCGCGTTGATGCCGTCGCCGCGGTCGAACCGTACCACCGCAATCCGCCCCTCCGGTCCGAGCCCCTTCTCGATCGTCACGAAGTCCGTCACCGATGTCTCCCTATCCGCTTTGCTGCGAGGCTAGCCTACATCCAGCCTCACGAATATGGGACCCGGTTGCGCCCCAGCGCATACTCGACAGGCAGGGACCATTGCGCCTATCTTTGCGCCATGAGCCACGATCACGACCATCATCACGACCATTCCGAGCTGTCGGAGACCGAGCTGCGCGTGCGCGCGCTCGAGACGATCTTGACAGAAAAAGGCTATGTCGAGCCGGCCGCGCTCGACGCCATCATCCAGGCCTATGAGACCAGGATCGGACCGCACAATGGCGCGCGCGTCGTCGCCAAGGCCTGGACCGATCCGTCGTTCAAAAAGGCGCTGCTGGAGGATGGCTCGAAGGCCATCGGCACGCTCGGCCATGTCAGCCGCGTCGGCGACCATCTCGTCGTGGTCGAGAATACGCCAGAGCGACACAACATGGTCGTGTGCACGCTGTGCTCCTGCTACCCTTGGGAGATGCTGGGGCTGCCGCCGGTCTGGTACAAGGCTGCGCCCTATCGCTCGCGCGCGGTGAAGGACCCGCGCGGCGTGCTCGCCGATTTCGACGTCACGCTGCCCAAGGACATGGAAATCCGAGTGTGGGATTCCACCGCCGAGACCCGCTTCCTGGTGCTGCCGATGCGCCCCGCGGGCACCGAAGGCTGGAGTGAGGAGCAGCTCGCCGAGCTCGTCACGCGCGATTCCATGATTGGCACCGGCTTTCCCAAGACGCCTGGAGCGCCCTCGTGAACGGCGTCCACGACATGGGCGGCATGGACGGGTTCGGCAAGGTCGAGGCCGAGCCGAACGAGCCGATGTTTCACGAGGAGTGGGAATCGCGTGTTCTCGCCATGGTGCGCGCGATGGGCGCCGCCGGCGCCTTCAACATCGACACCTCGCGCTTCTATCGCGAGACGCTGCCGCCGCACGTCTATCTCTCGAGCTCCTACTACAAGAAATGGTTTCTCGGGCTCGAGGAGATGCTGATCGAGAAGGGCTACCTCACCCGGGACGAGGTTGCTGCCGGGCACGCGATGCAGCCTGCAAGGGCGCTCAAGCACGGCAAGTTCGACCTCGCCAATGTCGAGCGCGTCATGGTGCGCGGCAAGTTCGCCCGCCCTGCCCCCGCGCCGGCAAAATTCAACATCGGCGACCGCGTCCGCGCCAGGAACATTCATCCGACCACGCATACGCGGCTGCCGCGCTATGTGCGCGGCCATGTCGGTGTCGTCGAGCTGAACCACGGCTGCCACGTATTTCCGGATTCGGCGGCGATGGAGCTCGGCGAAAATCCGCAATGGCTTTACACGGTGGTGTTCGAGGGCCTCGATCTCTGGGGCGCGGACGGTGATCCGACCTTGAAGGTTTCGATCGATGCCTTCGAACCCTATCTGGACCCGGCGTGATGAGCAGCACGGCTGCGGCCGCCGCGACGGCGGCCATTCCGAGCATTCCGCGCGATGACGACGGCCCGGTGTTCCGCGCGCCCTGGGAAGCGCATGCGTTTGCGATGGCGCTGACGCTGCACGAGCGCGGTGTCTTCACCTGGCCGGAATGGGCCGCAGCCTTGGCCTCCGAGATCAAGCGCGCGCAAGCCGCTGGCGATCCTGATACGGGCGAGACCTATTACCTGCACTGGCTCGCCACGCTGGAAGGTTTGGTCGCAAGCAAGGGCGTCGCATCGGCGGAGACGCTGCACCGCTACCGCGACGCCTGGGACCACGCCGCCGACCGCACCCCGCACGGCAAGCCGATCGAGCTGCGGCCGGAGGATTTTCGGTAGGTCGGTAAGAGGCACGCTCGTGCCAAGCCCTCCGCTGTCATTCCCCGCGAAGGCGGGGAATCCAGTAGGCCGCGGCCTCTCGACTCAAGCACGGTCTCTGGGATACTGGATCACCCGCTTTCGCGGGTGATGACACCGAATATGTGGCCTCAGCGGCCCGCCACAAACTCCCGCCACCCCTTAGCCCGCAGGCTGCACGCCGGGCACTCGCCGCACCCGAAACCCCACTCATGCTGGGCGCCGCGTTCGCCGAGATAGCAGGTGTGCGAGTGCTCGCGGATGAGATCGACCAGTCCTGCGCCGCCGAGCTCGTGGGCGAGCTTCCACGTTGCCGCCTTGTCGATCCACATCAGCGGCGTATGCAGCTCGAATGGCCTGGCCATGCCGAGCGAGAGCGCGGCCTGCATGGCGCGGATGGTGTCGTCGCGGCAATCGGGGTAGCCGGAATAATCGGTCTCGCACATGCCGCCGACGATGTGGGTGATGCCGCGCCGGTAGGCGAGCGCCGCGGCAAACGTCAGGAACACCAGGTTGCGGCCGGGCACGAACGTATTCGGCAGGCCGTCGGCGCCCATCGCGATGGCGACGTCGCGCGTCAGCGCCGTCTCGGACACGGCCGCCAGCGTTGGGATCGACAGCGTGTGGCTCTCGCCGAGCCTTGCGGCCCAGTCTGCGCGCAGACCCTTGATGCCGTCGAACAGCCGGTCCCGGCAGGCGAGCTCGATGGCGTGGCGCTGGCCATACTCGAAACCCAGTGTCTCCACGCGTGCAAAGCGGCTGAGCGCCCAGGCGAGGCCGGTGGTGGAATCCTGGCCGCCGGAAAACAGCACCAATGCGGTTTGTGATGAAAATGCGTCACTCATGGCCCGCGCTTTAGCACTGCGGGCGCTCCTCGCCAATCTGCCGCCAATCGGTGGAAATCGGCCTGTTCCGCCGCGCCGCGCTGGGAACGGCGGGCCGCTTTTGGCATAAGGCTTTGGAGCCAGGAGACTGCCCCGCAATGACCCCTTCCCGCGACATTTCCCGTCTGATCGAGATCATGGCGGCGCTGCGCACGCCGGTGACCGGCTGCCCCTGGGACCTCGAGCAGAATTTCGCGACGATCGCGCCCTACACGATCGAGGAAGCCTATGAGGTGGTCGAGGCCATCAGCCGCGGCGATCTCGACGATCTGCGCGAGGAGCTCGGCGACCTCCTGCTCCAGGTCGTGTTCCACGCCCAGATGGCTTCAGAACAGAATGCCTTTGCCTTCGGCGACGTCGTGGAGGCCATCACCCGCAAGATGATCCGGCGCCATCCCCATGTCTTCGCCGACAAGGACGGCAACCTCGCCGCCTCCCACGTCAAGGAAGTCTGGGACCGCATCAAGGCCGAGGAGAAAGCCGAACGTGCGGCGCGCCGGCCGCCGGAGGAAACGCCGACGCACAAGTCGTTACTCTCGGGCGTCAAGGCCGGTCAGCCCGCGCTGACCCGCGCGATGGAGCTCCAGCGCAAGGCTTCCACCGTCGGCTTCGACTGGAACGACCCGCGCGCGGTGCTGGCGAAAATCCGCGAGGAAGCCGACGAGATCGAGGCGGCGCTCGACCGCAACGACAGCGAGGGGCTGGCGGAAGAAACCGGCGATCTGATGTTCGCACTCGTCAATCTCGCCCGCCACGTCGACGCCGATCCGGAAGCCGCGCTGCGCGCGACGAATGCAAAGTTCGAGCGGCGGTTCGCCTTCATCGAGCGCGCGCTCGAGGCGCAGGGCCGGACGCTCCAGCAGGCGTCGCTGGCGGAGATGGACGCGCTGTGGAATGCGGCTAAGAGTGAGGCGAAACCGGTATCGGAGACTCGTTCGCAGGCCCGCCGCTAGCGTTGTGGGCCTGCTCCATCGGCGTACCCGCAAGGATCGAAGCGGTCGCGAAGGAGATATAGGTCAGCATCTTTTCCCGAATGCAGCGAGGCGGTCATGGCGGATCGCAGTCAAGCCATGAAACCGTCACGACAAGCAGTCTAAAGTTGAGCAACGGAGCCCGCGCAGCCGAAATCCCACCTCAGGTGAGTGCGATGCCATTAAAGCACTATTCGGTCCTCAAGGGACGCCCGATCGCGATGCGTTTCGGCACCGGCCAGTCGCCGCACTATCAAGTCCATGTCGTGGCCGACAACGCGGATTTCCGCATCGCCGTCAATGTGCAGTCAGCCGACGGAAGCGAAGTCGAGTTCCTGGTGCGATCGCACTTTGTCCATCCGATCACCGATCATCTCGCGGCGCTGCCGGAGGGCCTGCACCCGCAGCCGCCGAAGCCGGYCAGCATCGCGCTGGACTTCATTCGCGGCAATCTGATGCAGCCCCAGGAGATGATCCCGCTGCCGCTGTCGGTGCCCGGACCCGACAATGACCTCAACGAGAAGCTCGACCAGTTCGTCCAGCGCGCGCTCTCAAACGAAAGCGCGATGATCTACGCATTCGGTGAGACGTGGGGGCCGGAGACCAAAGCGGACAATTATTTCGGCTTCCGGCCGGGTCGCGGCATTCACGACATCCATATGAATCAGGGAAATCCGATCGGAAGGTTCTCGGGCGACAACGGGCCATGGCAAGACGGCGGGCTGGTGTTCGAATTCCCGGATCAGAAGCTATGGACGGCGGTCTTCCTCAAATTCCAGACGCAGGCCTGGCACACCGACGACAAGACCGGTGACCCCATCGATCTCGGCGCGCCGACACAGCCGCCAGATCCGACGGCTCCTCCGACCGGGCAAATGCCGGACGGACTCGTGCGCATCATCGCAGCACTCGTCAATGCCTTGAAGACGCCCGAGCGGGAAGTCGTCACGCTGCTCAATACAGCCGATCGCGACATCGATCTCACCGGCTGGATGCTGGCCGACAAGCAGAAGAACAAGATGGTCCTGTCAGGGAAGATCGCAGCCGGGGGCACGCTCGCAATCGTCGTGCAGAAGCCGATGGAATTGTCGAACCAGGGCGGCATCATTTCGTTGCTGGACGAGCGCGGGATCAAGATCCACGGCGTCGCCTATACCAAGGCGCAAGCGAAGAATCCGGGCCTGACCATTCCATTCTAGCGTTACGCGTCTCAACCCAGAAACGCGGATACGGTCGATATCGCATTCAAGCCGGTCGGGCGCACCGCGCCCTTCGGATCACGCCACGCGCGGCACGGCATCGAACCGGTTCACCACGATATCCCGCTTGGTCTCGTCGACCCGTACGGTCATGTCGAAGCGGCCGTCGTGCAGCTCTTTCGCCAGCACCTCCGCATTTCGATGCAGCCAGCTGATGCCGGCGCCGTCGGCGGCGTCGATGGAGAGATCGAGCGTGGTGCGTTTTGCGGCGAGCCGTTCCTCGATCGCCGCAAGCAGAGCGTCGATCCCCTCGCCTGACACGGCCGACACCAGCATCGCCGGATGATCCTCCGGCCGGCGCGCGGCGATGTTCAAGAGCTCTTCGCGCTTGTCAGGCTCGTAACGGTCGATCTTGTTCCAGACCTCGATGATGCGGCCGGAATCGTCGGGGTTGATGCCGAGCTGGCGCAGCACCGCGTCGACGTCACTCTGCTGGGCCTCGGCATCCTCGTGCGAGATGTCGCGCACATGCAGGATGACGTCGGCCTCCAGCACCTCTTCCAGCGTGGCGCGGAAGGCCGCGACGAGCTGGGTCGGCAGGTTGGAGATGAAGCCGACGGTGTCAGACAGCATCGCCTTGCCGCCATGCGGCAAAGTGAGCGCGCGCAGGGTCGGATCGAGTGTTGCGAACAGCATGTCGGCGGCCTGAACGTCGGCGCGGGTCAGGCGGTTGAACAGCGTCGACTTGCCGGCATTGGTGTAGCCGACCAGCGCGACGACGCGATACGGCACGCGCTGGCGTCCGGCGCGATGCAGCCGCCGCGTCGCCTGCACCTTCTTCAGCTCGCCCTCGAGTTTCGAGATGCGCTCCTGGATCAGGCGGCGATCGGCTTCGATCTGCGTCTCGCCGGGACCGCCCATGAAGCCGAAGCCGCCACGCTGGCGTTCCAGATGGGTCCAGGAGCGAACGAGGCGCGAGCGCTGGTAGTTGAGATGCGCAAGCTCGACCTGGAGCGAGCCTTCCTTGGTCTTGGCGCGGCGGCCGAAGATCTCCAGGATGAGGCCGGTGCGGTCGAGCACCTTGGCGTGCAACTCCTTCTCGAGATTGCGCTGCTGGATCGGCGCCAGCGCGCAATCCATCACGACGAGCTCGACATCGAGGCTCTTGGCCAGCGCGGCGATCTCCTCGACCTTGCCCTTGCCGATATAGGTCGCGGGGCGGATCTGGCTGATCGGCGCGATGATGGCATCGGCAATGACGAGGTCGATCGCCCGCGCGAGGCCGGCGGCCTCATCGAGCCGGGCCTCCGCGTCACGCTGAACATGGCTTTCCGATTGCGCGTCGGCACCGCCCGCGCGCACACGCAAGTAGGGGCCGATGACAAGCACCCGCCCCGTCTGCTTCGCCCCTGCCGACCGCGGACGGTCGGCCTCCCCGTCGAAATTCCGGGGTTCCAATCAGATCACTCTCAAGCCGGCTGATCCTCGCCGCCTTCGAACAACTGGATCGGAGCGCCCGGCATGATGGTCGAGATCGCATGCTTGTAGACAAGCTGCGAGTGACCGTCGCGCCGAAGCAGCAAACAGAAATTGTCGAACCAGGTCACGATGCCCTGGAGCTTCACTCCGTTGACCAGAAAGATCGTCAGTGGCGTCTTGGTTTTGCGAACGTGATTGAGGAAGGTGTCCTGTAGGTTTTGTGCGCGGTCTGCCGCCATTGTTTTTTTCTCGCTTTGAGTTTCTTTTTATTGCGCCGGTTGCGGCCCTCTTTGTGACATTCGGGGCCTCTTCCGGTTGCTATTCCTCATGAGATCCCCCTCGGAGGAACAGCGGTTCGATTAGAGGACAGGACGGGTTATTAGGCAAGCCGCTTCACGCGGCAGGCAACGCCCAATTGCCCCGAAAAACTACGGAAATCGATGATTTTCCTCGCTAATCCCTGAGCTGCGGCCGCGACGTCGCGGTGTCAGCCGACACCGAGCGCCTTCAGCTTCCGGTGCAACGCCGAACGTTCCATGCCAACAAACTCAGCCGTGCGAGAAATATTTCCTGAAAAACGGCTGATCTGTGCAATCAAATAGTCGCGCTCGAACACTTCGCGCGCTTCGCGCAGCGGCAGCCCCATGATGTGCTCGCCATTGTTGCTGGTCGGCATCGCCGGCACCATCGAGCCGACGTCCTGCGGCAGCATGTCGGCGGTGATGATCACCTCCGGTCCGCCCGCGGCCAGAATCATGACTCTCTCAACGTTGTTGCGGAGCTGGCGCACGTTGCCCGGCCACACATGCGATTGCAGCACCGCCATCGCGTCCTGCCCGATCTGCCGCTTGGGCAGGCCGCTGCCGGCCGAGATCTGCTCCATGAAATAGTCGATCAATTCCGGAATGTCCTCGCGCCGCTCCGAGAGCGCGGGCACGCGGATCGGCACCACCGAGAGCCGATGATAGAGGTCTTCGCGGAAATGGCCGGCCGCGATCTCCTCTTCGAGATTTCGCGCGGTGGAGGAGATGATGCGGACGTCGACCTGCACCTTGCCGGTGCCGCCGACGCGCTGGAACGACTGCTCGACCAGCACGCGCAAAATCTTGTTCTGGGTCTCGCGCGGCATGTCCGCGATCTCGTCGATGAACAGCGTGCCGCCATGGGCTTCCTCGAGCGCACCGGGCTTGCGCGCCTGCTCGCCGTTAGATTGCTCGACACCGAACATCTCGTGCTCCATGCGCTCGGGCGTGATCGCGGCGGCATTGATCACGACGAACGGACCATCGGCGCGGCCCGAGGCCGTATGCAGCGTGCGCGCGGTCAGCTCCTTGCCGGCGCCGGCCGGGCCGACGATCAGGATGCGGCTGTTGGCCTTGGCCGCGCGGTCGATTGTCTGGCGCAGCTGGTTCATGCTCGGCGAGCGGCCGACGAGCGAGCTTGCGCTCGGCGCGAGCTGCTTCAGCTCCTTGACCTCGCGCTTGAGCCGCGAGTTCTCGAGCGCTCTGTTCGCGACCAGGATCAGCCGGTCGGCCTTGAACGGCTTCTCGATGAAGTCGTAGGCGCCGCGCTTGATCGCGGCGACCGCGGTCTCGATGTTGCCGTGGCCGGAGATCATCACGACCGGCAGATCGGCATTGTCCTTCTTGACCTGCTCCAGCAGCTGCAAGCCGTCGAGCTTGGAGCCCTGGAGCCAGATGTCCAGAAACACCAGATGCGGCCTGCGATTGGCGATCTCGGCGAGCGCCGTATCGCTGTCGCGAGCGGTCCTTGTCACGAAGCCCTCGTCTTCGAGAATGCCCGCGACGAGATCGCGAATATCGGCCTCATCATCGACAATCAGAATTTCACTTGCCATGGTTCGTGCCTGTCTTGTCAGATGCCTGTTGAGGCTTCGATCTTCGTTGAATCATTGGTCTTTTCAGCCGCCTCTTTGGTTTCGGCGGCCGGCTGTTTTGTTTCGGGCGGCTTGGCGATGTCCGTGACCGCGTTTGCGGCCGACGCTGCCTGCACGGTCCCCTCGCTCTTCGCGGGGGCACCGGAGATTGCAAAACGCATCCGCATCCACGCGCCGCGTTGGCCCTCGCGGAAATCGGAAGCGTCCTTCAGCTCGATACGCCCGCCATGGTCTTCGAGCACGCGGCCGACGATCGCCAGGCCAAGGCCGGTGCCCTTGGCCCGCGTCGTCACATAAGGCTCGAGGAGGCGCGAGCGCGCGACCTTGGGCAGTCCGATGCCGTTGTCGATGACATCGATCAGCACGTCCTCGCCCTCGCGCGAGACCACGACGTCGATGCGGCCCTTGCCGTAATCCTTGCCGAGCTCCTCCGGCGGCACCTGCTCGACCGCCTCGGTGGCGTTCTTGACGATGTTGGTGACCGCCTGCGAGATCAGCCGCCGGTCGAACTGCGCGCGCAGCGGATCTTCCTTGAATTCGGCCTCGATATCGATCTCGGGATGGGCGACCTTCATCAGGAACACCGCCTGCCGCACGGTGTCGGCGACGTCCTCGCCCTCCATCACCGGCTTCGGCATCCGTGCGAAACGCGAGAACTCGTCGACCATGCGGCGGATATCGTCGACCTGGCGCACGATGGTATCGGTGCACTGCTCGAAGATCTGCTTGTCCTTGGTCTCGGTGATGTCCTTGCCGAACTTGCGGCGGATGCGCTCGGCCGAGAGCTGGATCGGCGTCAGCGGATTCTTGATCTCATGCGCGATGCGGCGCGCGACGTCGCCCCAGGCCGAGGTGCGCTGCGCCGAGACCAGCTCGGTGATGTCGTCGAGCGTGATGATGTAGCTGTCGTGCGGCTGGCTGGTCTTCTCGGCGCTGACGCGGACCGACAGGTTGCGCTCGGTGCCGTCGCGCGTGATCGTGATCTGGCCCTGTACCAGGCGCTGGGTCCCTTCCCGCGCCGTCTTCATCATCTCCTCGAGCTCGGGCAGCACGTCGGAGAGCGGATGGCCGAGCGTCTCGGCTTCGGAGTGCCCGATCAGCTTCTCGGCAGAGCGGTTGAGGATGCCGACGCTGCCCGAATTGTCGACGCCGATGATGCCGGCGCTCGCCGAGGACAGCACGGCCTCGATGAAGCGGCGGCGGCTGTCGATGAGATCGCTGGCGTTGACGAGCTCGTCACGCTGGCTGCGCAATTCCTGCGTCATCTTGTTGAAGGTCTCACCCAGCTGGGCGAGGTCACCTTCCGACTGATGCACGGGCACCTTCACATGGAGGTCGCCGGTCGAGACCGTGTGGGCCGCGTTCATCAGCCGCCGGATCGGGGCCACCAGCGAGTTGGCGAAGTTGAGGCCGATCAGTACCGAGGCCATCAGGATGGTCAGCGCGATCACCGCGAACATCAGCGCGAAGGCGACCTGGATGCCGAGCCGGCGCGACTCGATCTGAGCGTATTCGGCGACGCTGACCTCGGTCTGCTTGAGCTGGTTGACGACGTTCGGATCGAGCGGCCGCGCGACATAGAGGAAGGTGTCGCTGAAGGCGCGCAGGCGGATCACCGCGGCGACGAAGCTCGCATCCGGCAGCACCGCGATCTCGGGCTCGGATTCGTTGACGTTGCTGAGGAAGTCCGGCGCCGGCGGCGAATAGGCTAGCCGCATGCCGGTGTCGGCCGATTCCAGGATATTGGTGTTCTTGTCGATGATCATCGCGCCCGGCAGGTTGCGGGAGCCGGCGCTGGCGGTCAGCAGCTCGCGGAACGAGCGGCGGTCCTGGTCGTAGAGCGGCCGGGCGTGGGCGATGTCATTGGCCATGCCGAGAATGTCGCCGCGGATCAGCTGCGCGTGGTCCTGCATGTAGGCGCGCGCGATCGTCAGCGAATTCTGGATCACCTCCTTGGTCGGGCCGGAGAACAGCCGGTCGAGGCCGCGCTCGATGGTGACGTTGGCGACGACGGCGACCAGCACTGCCGGCAGCACCGCCAYGATCGAGAACAGGCTGACGATCTGGACATGGAGGCGCGCCGCCGCCCGGCCCCGCCGCCGCGCCAGGATCAGCTGCCAGAGCTCGCGGACGATGATGCCGACCAGCAGCAGGATCGTGGCCGCATTGATCAGATAGAAAGAGCGGACCACCTCCGGCGTCGGCTCGATCCTCGTGAGACCGGTCAGGACCAGGAAGGTCAGGAGGGCCGACAGCAACGCCATCGCCACGGCAAGGGGTGCCAGCCAGCGACGCACCGACCAACGCCGGGGCTCTTCCGCTGGGGCCGTGTCGAAGTGTGCGGCCGAGGTGTCTGCGCTGGTCATTCCGGCAATGGTGCTGAAAACGGGGTCCGCGGCGGGCGGATACTGATGTATTCGTACCACATTGTTGCCGAATTGCGACAATTCCGCGGCGCCCTCGCCGCGACGGACCGGCGCATCCACAGGCCGCTGTTCTGGCAAACCTCGCCTGCGGGAACGGATTCCCGCCCCTGCGGCTTGACCGCCATGGACAGGTTCTTTCTCGCGATGATGGTGTCGGCCGTGCTGCTGCTGATCGTAGCCGCCGACCTCCTGGTCAATGGTCTCGGGGTGCAGCAGCCGCTGGCGAACGTCGCCAGTGCCCAGCAGGTCTCGGCGCGGCTGATCAGATGAGCGCGACGCAGCGCTCGGCGGTTGAATAACAATTCATACGTTCCAGCGGAACGTTTCGGTCTGATTCGGACTTTTGCTCACCGCGTTAGCCACAACGGCCAGCGCGATCCGGACAGGCTCAGCTCCGCTTTGGTAGGGGGAGCTGAGCCACCGTCCGTTCGAAAAAACTAGCCCCCGCTCCGATACACCTGGATATCGAGGTCCCGGATCTTCTTCCGCAGCGTGTTGCGGTTGAGGCCGAGCAAATCGGCGGCGCGAATCTGGTTGCCGCGAGTGGCCGCGAGCGCGGCCGTGAGCAGCGGCACCTCGATCTCCTTGAGGATACGGTGATAGAGGCCCGGCGGCGGTACGCCGTTCGGGAAGCCCTGGAAGTGCGAGGACAGATACGCCTCGACGGCGCCGCCGAGATTGTCGACGCCCTGCTGGACAGCGGCACCCGGGCTGACCGTGGGCGGCGCGAGCTCGCCGTCGATGACGGAGCCCGTGATCACGTCCTGCGGATAGAGCGCCGCGAGGCGCCGGGCGAGGTTCTCAAGCTCGCGCACGTTGCCGGGCCAGCGGTGCTGCTTCATCCGCTCAAGCGCCAGCGTATCGAGCTTCTTTGGCGGCAGGCCGTCCTTCTCGGCCAGCGTGAAGAAGTGCCGCACGAGGTCCGGCAGGTCTTCGATGCGCTCGCGCAAGGGGGGCAGCCGCAGCGGCACGACGTTGAGGCGGAAGAACAGATCCTCGCGGAACAGGCCCTGCTGGATCAGGACGCGCAAGTCCTTGTTGGACGCCGCGACGATCCGCACGTCGGTCTTGATCGGAGTGCGGCCGCCGACGGTGGTGTATTCGCCCTGCTGGAGTACGCGCAGCAGGCGGGTCTGCGCCTCCATCGGCATGTCGCCGATTTCGTCCAGGAACAGCGTGCCGCCCTCGGCCTGCTCGAACCGGCCCGAGGCGCGGGTGTTGGCGCCGGTGAAGGCGCCGCGCTCGTGGCCGAACAGTTCGGACTCGATGAGGTCACGCGGGATCGCCGCCATGTTGACCGCGACGAACGGGCCGTTGCGGCGCTTGCCGTAATCGTGCAGCGCGCGCGCCACCAGCTCCTTACCGGTGCCGGACTCGCCCGTGATCATCACGGTGAGGTCGGTCTGCATCAGACGCGCCAGCACGCGGTAGATTTCCTGCATCGCGGGCGAGCGGCCGACCAGCGGGATCGCCTCCATCTCGGCGTCCTCGTCCGGCGTCGAGACCCGTTCCTTCGGCTCGGCCAGCGCACGGCCGACGATGGCGATCAGCTCCTTCAGGTCGAAGGGCTTTGGCAGATATTCGTACGCCCCGCGTTCGGAGGCGCGGATCGCGGTCATGAACGTGTTCTGCGCGCTCATGACGATGACGGGCAGATTGGGCCGCATCTTCTTGATCCGCGGCAGCAGGTCGAAGGCGTTCTCGTCCGGCATCACCACGTCGGTGATGACGAGATCGCCCTCCCCCTGGCTGACCCAGCGCCACAGCGTTGCGGCATTGCCGGTGAGCCGGACTTCATAGCCGGCGCGGGATAGCGCCTGATTGAGAACCGTGCGGATGGCGGTGTCGTCATCAGCAACGAGAATGCTACCTGCGGGCATCGTTAATCCTCATTTCGCCCCCTGTGACGCAGACGACGACTTCCCGGCAGAGCCGTCGCGGCTGCTTGGATCGGCATGTTTGACCGATGTGGAATACATCGGCATCAGCACGCGGAAGGTGGTCTTGCGCGGCTGAGACTCGCATTCGATGATGCCCCCGTGATCTCCGATGATCTTTGCGACCAGCGCCAGGCCAAGACCCGAGCCGGTCTGCTTGGTGGTCACGAAGGGATCGAACAGGTTGGGCAGAAGATCGTCCGGCACGCCTGGTCCGTTGTCCTTCACGCAGAATTCGAGCGGCAGGGATACACGGGATTTTTGACCGGGGACTGACAGGCGCACGCCGGGACGGAACGCCGTGGTGAGCTGGATCTCGGCGTCGGGGACGTCGATCAGCGCTTCCGCGGCGTTCTTCACGAGGTTGAGGAACACCTGGACGAGCTGATCCTGGTTCGCCAGGACCGGCGGCAGCGAGGGATCATAATCCTCGATGAAGCGGATGTTGCGGGCAAAGCCCGACTGCGCCAGTCGCTTCACGTGATCGAGCACGGAATGGATGTTGACGGGACCGCGCACCACGGGGCGCTCGTCGCCGAACACCTCCATGCGGTCGACCAGCGTCACGATGCGGTCGGCCTCGTCGCAGATCAGCCGCGTCAGCATGCGGTCCTCGGACGAGGCCTGCTGCTCCAGCAGCTGCGCCGCGCCGCGGATGCCGGAGAGCGGATTCTTGATCTCATGCGCGAGCATGGCGGCCAGCGCGATCACCGAGCGCGCGGCGCTGCGATGGGTGAGCTGGCGGTCCATCTTGTCGGCGATGGAGCGCTCCTGGAGCATCACCACGATATGGCCGGGCCGCTCCGTCAGCGGGGCGACATGCAGGTCGACCTGGCGGTCGCCGCCCATGCGCGGCGTGCCCAGATCGACCTTGTATTCGTTGACCGGCGAGTTCGACGAACGAACCTGGTCGATCAGCGCCAGCAAGGGGCTGCCGAACGGCACCAGCTCTTTCAGCGACTGCCGTTTCAGGAACTGCGTCGAGATGTCGAAGAAGGCTTCGGTCGCGATGTTGGCGGCGACGATCTTGCCGTCCGGCCCGATCATGAGCACGGGATTGGGCAGCGCATCCAGGATCGCGTCGCTCTCGGACGGAAGCGGCCGGCGATGGTCAGCAACTGAGCTCATGCAGCAGCGCTCCATGCGAAATCGTCGAAGGCATCTTGCAGCGACTGGTGGACGAGGCGCGGATCCTCGGAGGTGAGGATCTTCTGGCGCCAGGCTTTCAGCTTCTCGGCCGGCGCACGGCTCACATCGGCCGCGACGTCGAGCGCCCAGCCGAGATGTTTTCGCGCGTGCCGGAGGCCGATCCGCAGGCCGTAGAGCGCGCAGACGCCCTCATAGAGCGTGCGGACATAATGCAGCTGGGTCTCGAGCGACGGCGCGGCTTCGACCGCCCCGCCCTTCAGGCGGCGGCCGATCTCGCCGGGCAACCAGGGCTGCCCCTGCGCGCCGCGGCCGATCATCACGGCATCGGCGCCGGAGGCCTCCAACGCCGCGAGCGCCTTCTCGTAAGTGGTGATGTCGCCATTGACGACAAGCGGAATGGAGATCGCTTCGCGCACCGCGCGGATCGCATCCCAATCGGCCTCGCCCTTGTAGAACTGGCAGCGGGTGCGGCCGTGCACGGTGACGAGCTCAATGCCGGCGGCTTCCGCACGCCGCGCCAATTCCGGCGCGTTGCGGGTGTGATCGTCCCAGCCGAGCCGCATCTTCAGCGTCACCGGCACCTTCACCGCCGCGATCGTCGCATCAATCAGGCTGACGGCATGGTCGAGATCGCGCATCAGGGCGGAGCCGGACTGGCCGCCGGTGACATGCCGGGCCGGACAGCCCATGTTGATGTCGATGATGTCGGCGCCTCCGGCTTCGGCGATCCGGGCCCCTTCGGCCATCCAGTGCGCCTCGCAGCCGGCGAGCTGGACTACATGAGGCCCGATCCCGGTCGCTTCGCAGCGCAACCGTGACATCTTGTGGCCATTCGCGAGCTCATCGCTGGCGGTCATTTCGGACACGACCAGACCGGCCCCGAGCTCGGCGGCGAGCCGGCGGACGGGCGAGTCGGTGACCCCCGACATCGGCGCCAGGAAGACCGGGGTGGCGACCTCGATATCGCCAATTTTCAACGGCTTAGAGCCTGATACTGCCGAGCCGGTCACAGGGGTCTCGTTGCGTAGGCAGGGCCTCATCGCGCCTGCCATGACCTATCTTGCGCACAATTCTTGTGCAGTCAAGCGTCATGCCTACAGTTTAGACAGTTCTGCAAATCTTTCAAGTGCAGCGCAGCAAAATGCTGTTTCCCACAATCCGGGGAAACCCCTTTTTTTGCGGGCCTGCCGTGCTAGAGGCATGCGGCAATCACCCCACTCCCCCGACTCTCTTCATCACCAACTGAGTATTTGAGTCCTATGGCGAAATCACAGCGCACCGCAGTCGTCCTCGTCGCGGCCGGACGCGGCCTGCGGGCTGGCGCCGGTGGTCCCAAGCAATATCGCGAGATCGGCGGCGTCCCCGTGATCTACCGCGCCATGGAAGCCTTCAGCCGCCACCCCGACGTGTTCGCCGTGCAGCCGGTAGTGAACCCCGACGACAGCGCCATGTTCACGGCAGCGGTCGCAGGTCTCAGCCACGAGCCGCCGACCAATGGCGGCGCGACGCGGCAGGCCTCCGTGCTCGCAGGGCTCGAAGCACTCGCCAAGCATAAGCCCGATATCGTGCTCATCCACGACGCCGCGCGCCCCTTCGTCTCGGCAGGCGTGATCTCGCGCGCGATCGAGGCGGCCAGCCGCACCGGCGCTGCGCTCCCCGTCGTCCCTGTCACCGACACGATCAAGGTCACCGGCGAGAGCGGCAATGTCGAGGACACGCCGGACCGCGCAGCCTTGCGAATCGCGCAGACGCCGCAATCCTTTCGTTTCGACGTCATCCTCGAGGCGCATCGTCGCGCGGCAAAGGATGGGCGCAGCGATTTCACCGACGATGCCGCGATTGCCGAATGGGCGGGATTGACGGTCGCAACCTTTGAAGGCGATGTTGCCAATATGAAGCTCACCACTCCCGAGGATTTCGTGCGCGAGGAAGCGCGCCTGGCCAGCCTGCTCGGCGACATCAGGACCGGCACCGGCTATGACGTGCACGCCTTCGGCGAAGGCGACCACGTGATGATCTGTGGCGTACGGGTGCCGCACACCAAAGGCTTCCTCGCCCATTCCGACGGCGATGTCGGCCTGCATGCGCTGGTCGACGCCATCCTCGGCGCACTCGCCGACGGCGATATCGGCTCGCACTTTCCGCCGAGCGATGCGAAATGGAAGGGGGCTTCCTCCGACCAGTTCCTGAAATACGCCATCGAGCGCGTTGCGCAGCGCGGCGGCCGCGTCGCCAACCTCGAGGTGACGATGATCTGCGAGCGGCCGAAGATCGGCCCCTTGCGCGACACCATGCGCGCCCGCATCGCCGAGATCTCCGGGGTCGATATCTCGCGCGTCGCGGTGAAGGCGACCACCAGCGAGCGGCTCGGCTTCACCGGCCGCGAGGAAGGCATCGCGGCCACCGCGAGCGCCACCATCCGTCTGCCCTGGAGCGTCTAGGTCATGGGCGGCAGCGACGCACGCGCCCTCTCCCGCTCGCTGCTCGATCTGTGCCGGATGCGCAAGCTGACGATTGCCACCGCCGAGTCCTGCACCGGCGGTCTGGTTGCCGGCGCGCTGACCGACATTCCCGGCTCCTCCGACGTGATCGACCGCGGCTTCGTCACTTATTCCAATGACGCCAAGCGCGCGATGCTAGGGGTCGAGGCGAGCACGCTCGCGAATTTCGGCGCCGTCAGCAAGGAGACCGCAACCGCGATGGCGGTCGGCGCGCTGGAGCGTGCCGGCGTCGATCTCGCCGTTGCCATTACCGGTATCGCCGGCCCCGGCGGCGCCACGCCCGGCAAGCCGGTCGGTCTCGTGCATTTCGCGGTTGCCGCGCGCGACGGCCGCATCGTCCATCGCGAGCATCGCTTTGGCGCGATCGGCCGGACCGCCGTGCGCCAGCGCTCGGTGGTCGAGGCATTGCGCATGCTGATGGATCTCGCCCGCGGCCCGAAGGCCCAGCCCAAGCCCCGGCGCGCCGCCGCGGCAACCCGCCTGCGTCCCCGCGTGACCCGCTCGCCGCGCCGGCATGCGGTGAAGCGCAGGACGCCGCGGTCACCGCGCGGCTGAGCCACTTCATGCCGCCGCCAGCAGCGCGCTCGCGCTGTGATTGATGATCGCCACGCCCCACACCGACCTCGACGTCGGCGCCGATGTGGAAGGGCCGGAACAGCAGCAGCATCACGCCGGCAGCGAGATTGGACAGCGTGCCCTGTAACGCCAGACCGATCGCGAGCGATATCGCGCCCTATTGTTCCTGGCGCTTCGTCCGACAAATGACAGGGAGCTTCTGCTCAATCGCCTTCGCCAGCACCGTGCCGCGGGTCCGGCCGAGCTCTTTCGCTATCAGCGCAATCGGCTTGGTGCCTGCCAGGACCTTCAGCCTGCCAAGGTCTTCTTCGCTCCATGCCTGCTTCCAGCGTCCCATCTCCCCGATCCCGCGATAAGGCGCCCGCCCCCGACTCGGATTGTAGTCGAACCTTTCGCGAAGGGCAGAGCTCGCGGTGCGCCGTTTCCGGCAAGGGGTGTTGCGTCAGCGCGGTGCGTTTTGGCACAAACTGCACTTGTCGCCCGACGGGAAGATGCACTCTGATGATGGGTCGTCTGCCCGGCCCAAGCGGCAGAACATCCGCGCGCGCGCGAACGGATTCCACATTGCCGCGCTTCCCGCTTGTGAAGCAAAGCTCGGGCGGAATACGCCGCGAGATCGCGGCGTTACGCCAGTTTTCAAAAAGCACGCAATTCTTGTCGAATTCGATCAGGATCGCAAATGTGCAACCGCGACCAAGCGTCATCGCCATGTCCGATCTTGCGCGCGACTGTATTGGCGCAATAATGCGGCTCTACGCTGTGGCCAGGAATCAACCCGGTCCTGCTTTCTGGAGGGCGACGGCGTGTTCGCTCGCGACACTGCACTGGCAATCGCTATTGCTACCTTGGCCGCTATTGATGGTACTGCAGCACAAACGGCCAACCAGCCGCCGGATACCATGGCGGCGCGGGTGGAGGCGTGCACGCCCTGTCACGGCAACAAGGGCGAAGGCACCAGCGACGTCTATTTCCCGCGGCTTGCCGGCAAGCCGGCCGGCTATCTCTACAACCAGCTCCTCGCCTTCCGCAGCGGCCGGCGCAAATACCCGCCGATGAACTATCTGCTGGAGTTTCTGCCTGATCCGTATCTGGAGGCGATGGCCGAATATTTCGCCAGCGAGCATCCGCCGCTGCCGCAGCCCGCGCCGAGCGAAGTCAGCAAGGAAGTGCTGGCGCAGGGCGAGCTGCTCGCGACCAGCGGCGATGCCGGTCGTAACATACCGGCGTGCGTGAGCTGTCACGGCCCGGGCCTCACCGGCATGCAGCCCGGCATCCCCGGTCTGCTGGGCTTGCGCGCCGCTTACGTCAGTGCGCAGCTCGGCGCCTGGCGCTACGGCACGCGAACGGCAAAATCGCCGGACTGCATGCAGCTCGTCGCCGGCCATCTGACGGAAGCAGATGTTACCGCCGTTGCGGCCTGGCTCGCGACGCGACCCGCGCCCACCAACCCGGCCCCCGTCCCGAAAGGCACCTACGCGCTGCCGTTCGGCTGCGGCAGCCAGCCCAACTGACGAGGCGCATGATGGGCTCAAGACTGTCGATCACGCTGCTTTCGATCAAGCTCCTGGCCCTCGCCGCGCTCATCACGGCCGCGCAGGCGCAGGACAAGGCCGGCGACGTCATTGCGCGGGGTGAATATCTCGCCCGCGCCGGCGATTGCACGGCCTGCCATACTGCGGCTGAGGGCCGGCTGTTTGCCGGCGGGCGCCCGATGCCGACCCCGTTCGGAACGATCTACACCTCCAACATCACGCCCGATCCGGAGACCGGCATCGGCAAGTGGAGCGCGGACGATTTCTACAGAACCATGCACAACGGCCGTTTCCCGGATGGCGGGCTGATCTATCCGGCGATGCCGTTCGCGTCCTACACAAAGGTGACACGCGCCGACAGCGACGCGATCTTCGCCTATCTGCGCTCGATTCAGCCGGTGAACCAGAAGAACAAGCCGCACGAGCTGCGCTTTCCCTATGACAACCGCCAGCTCATCCTCGGCTGGCGCACGCTGTTCTTCCGCGAGGGTGAGTTCAAGTCCGACCCCACCAAGTCGGCGGAATGGAATCGTGGCGCCTATCTGGTCGAGGGGCTCGGCCATTGCGGCATGTGCCATTCGCCGATCAACGCGCTTGGCGGCACCTCGCAATCGGACGCCTTCAAGGGCGGCCTGATCCCGATGCAGAACTGGTACGCGCCGTCCCTCACCTCCAACCGTGAGGCGGGGCTCGGCGACTGGAGCATCAAGGACATCACCGACCTGCTCCAGACCGGCGTCTCCATGCGCGGCGTGGTCTACGGCCCGATGGCCGAGGTCGTGCACAACAGCCTGCAATATCTCAACGACGAGGACACGCGCGCCATGGCGGTGTACCTCAAGGGCATCGCGGAGCCCTCGCCTCCGCCGGCGCCGAGCTCGGCGCTGCCGACCACCGAGAGCAGCCTGCTGATCAGCCTCGGCAAGACCGTCTACGACAAGAATTGCGCGAGCTGTCACGGCCTCCAGGGCGAAGGCAAGCCGCCGCACTGGCCGCCGCTCGCCAACAACCAGTCGATCGAGATGCAGTCGGCGGTCAACCCGATCCGCATGGTGCTCAATGGCGGCTATCCGCCGGGCACCAAGGGCAATCCGATGCCCTACGGCATGCCGCCCTTCGCAGGCCTCCTCTCCGACAACGAGGTCGCCGCCGTCGTCTCCTACATCCGCACCGCCTGGGGCAATCGCGGCACGCCGGTGTCGGCGCGCGAGGCCAACGAGCTGCGCTCCGCACCGCTGAACTGAGAGGCGCCAGAGAACCGTCATGTTCAATTCCGATCCGCCGACCAGCCCAGCCGCCGCCGACCAGGCCGTCGAGGAAGTCGTCTCGCAAGGACCGTCTGGCGCGATCGTGCTGGCCGGCATCGCCACGGCCTGCGTGGTCGCGATGTGGCTTGCCTTCTATCTCTTCGTCTTCCTGCCGCGCGGATCACTGCAATGAGCGCAGAGGACACCCATGGCAGCGCCGAGGTCGCGGCCCGCGTCGAGCGGCGCTGGGCGACCATTGCCGTGATAATCGTCGTCGGCATGGCGCTTCTGGCAGCCTTCGCCGGCATCCATCGCGCCACCATGCCGCAGCCGCGCGTCGAGACCACCGATCCCTCGCGCATTCATCTGTCCGGCGAATTCGTCGAGAGCAATCTCGGCAGCGTGCTGGAGGCCAATGGCAATGTGACCGTGCGCGCGATCGGCCAGCAATATTCCTTCACGCCGGCCTGCATCGTGGTGCCCGTAGATACGCCGATCACGATGCGCGCCACCAGCGCCGACGTCGTCCACGGCATCCTGATCCAGGGCACCAACATCAACACCATGCTGGTGCCGGGCTACATCTCCGAGCAATTGATGCGCTTTACGAAGACCGGCGACTATCTGATGCCCTGCCAGGAGTTTTGCTCCTTCGGCCACGAGGGCATGTGGGGCAAGGTCAAGGTGATCAACAAGACCGACTTCGCCGATCGCGCGAAGGGTGGCGGGAGGCTGAGCTGTGTTGGCGAATAGGAAACTCATCCTCGCCCATTTCTGGCTGGCCTTCGGCGTGTTCGGCATCGCGCTCACGCTCGGCGCCTGGCAGATGTTCATCCGCAGCCCGATCGGCACCTGGCTGTCCAATCCCGAGCTCTATTACCGCTCGCTGACCGCGCACGGCACGGTGATGGGCTACGTCTTTCCCACGCTCGTCGCGATGGGCTTTGGCTATGCCATCAGCGAGTCCGCGCTGGAGCAGCGCCTGGTCGGCGTGCGCTGGGCCTGGACCGGATTTTGGCTGATCGTGATCGGCAGCGTCATGGCGCTGATCCCGGTCGCGCTGGGGCGCGCGTCGGTGCTCTACACCTTCTATCCGCCGCTGATCGGCAACGTTTTCTACTACCTCGGCGTCGTGCTGGTCGTGGTCGGCTCCTGGATTTGGGTCGCGCTGATGGCGATCAATCTGCGCGTCTGGCGGAAGGCCCATCCCGGTGCACCGGTGCCGCTGGCGATGTTCGCCAATGTTGCGGGCTCCTATCTCTGGGCCTGGACCGCGGTTGGTGCCGCGCTCGAGCTGCTGCTCCAGATCATTCCCGTCGCGGCCGGGCTGAAGGCCACGATCGACGCGGGTCTTGCCCGCGTGTTCTTCTCCTGGACGCTGCACGCCATCGTCTATTTCTGGCTGATGCCGACCTACATCGCCTATTACACCATCGTGCCGCGCGCGATCGGCGGCCGGGTTTATTCCGACAGCATGGCGCGGATCTCCTTCATCCTGTTCCTGGTGGTGGCGATGCCGATCGGCATGCACCACACCTTCGCCGATCCGCAGGTCGGCGCCGGCTTCAAGTTCATCCATTCGGCCTTCACGGCGCTGGTCGCGCTGCCGACGCTGCTGACCGTGTTCACGATCTGCGCCTCGGTCGAGATCGCGGCGCGCCTGCGCGGCGGCCGCGGCCTATTCGGCTGGATCAAGGCGCTGCCCTGGGACAACCCGATGATGCTGGCGCTGGCGTTCTCGTTCGTCATGCTCGGCTTCGGCGGCGCCGGCGGCCTGATCAACATGAGCTACCAGCTCGATGCGTCGATCCACAACACGCAGTGGATCACCGGCCATTTCCACCTGATCTTCGGCGGCGCCATCGTGATCATGTACTTTGCGATCGCCTATGATCTGTGGCCGCATCTGACCGGGCGCGAACTCATCGACATCCGCCTGATCCGCACCCAGCTCTGGCTTTGGTTCATCGGTATGAWCATCACGACCTTCCCGTGGCACTGGGTCGGCATCCTGGGCATGCCGCGCCGCATGGCCTATTTCGACTTCGGCGATCCCGCGATCGCGCCGCAGGCGCTCTCGGTCACGTTCTCCGCGATCGGCGGCTTCATCCTGCTGGCGTCGGGCATCATGTTCATCGTCATCCTCGCACGTGGCATGCGTGCGCCCCGGGTTGACGCCGGCCCGTACCGCTTTGCGCTGGCTGTGCATCAGCCCGCGACCGTGCCGGTCGCGCTCAACACGCATGCGCTGTGGGTGGCGCTGATGATCGTCCTCACCCTCACCAATTACGGCTACCCGATCGTGACGCTGGCGCTGACCGAGGGCACGTCGGTGCCGGCCGTCTATGTGGGAGCGCAGTGATGAGCGCGCGCGACCTCTTCACCTTCCGCAACAGCCATTTCAGGATGGGCGTCGGCATCACCGCCGCGATCCTGATCGTGACGGCGATCACCGGCTTCATCGTGCTGCCCTTCGCACAGCCCTGGGTTCAGTTCGCCAATGTCTGGGATGCGATCTGCAGCGCCGCCGGCGTGCCACAGCGCGCGGCGAATGTTACTGCGCCCGAGCAGACAAAACGCCTGTCGGAGGTCGTGCTGACCTCGCATACGCTGTCGCGTCCGAGCCAGGAAGCGATCGGCCGCGGCGCGACGCTGGCGCAGCGCTGCGCGATCTGCCACGGCCCGACCGGCATCAGCCGCGCGGATTCGCCCAATCTCGCCGGCCAGTACGCGGCCGTCATCTACAAGGAGCTGCACGATTTCCGATCCGGCGCGCGCACCAATGCCGTGATGTCGCCATTCGCCGTCAATCTGACGGACCAGGAGATCGCCGATCTCTCGAACTATTACGCCTATCTGCCGCGGCCGGCAGCCTATCACCCGACGCCGCAGCTGCCGAAACCGAGCATCGTCATCTACGGCGCGCCGATGCGCGGGATCGCGCCCTGCGGCTCCTGCCATGGCAGCCTCGACAACAAGACCGGCAGTCCGTGGCTCGAAGGCCAGTCCGAAGCTTACATGAAGGCGCAGCTCCAGGCCTTCGCATCCGGCGAGCGGCGCAACGACATCAGCCAGCAGATGCGCAACATCGCCCGCGCGATGACGCCGCAAGAGATCGAGGCGGCCGCGGCCTATTACGCCTCGCAGCCGCCGGATGTGGTGAAGGCGGTGGATTGAGCCTCACTGTCATTGCGAGCGCAGCGAAGCAATCCAGAATCCCTCCGCGGAAAGACCCTGGATTGCTTCGTCGCAAGGGCTCCTCGCAATGACGGCGGAGAGAGTACGCCTTACGACGACGCCAGCTTTGGCCGGCCGTAGATCGCATCCGCCCGCTTCTCGAATGCGATGGAGAAGCGCGCGAACGCGGCATCGAACATCGAGCCCATCAGCATCGCCAGCATCCGGCTCTTGAACTCGTAGGCCAGGAAGAATCCGACGTCGCAGACGCCCTCACCCTTGGGCTCGAACGTCCAGCGGTTCTCGAGGTTGCTGAACGGGCCTTGCAGATATTCGACCCGGATATTCAGATTGGCGCGGTCGAGCGTCACGCGGCTGGTGAAGGACTCCTTGACCAGCTTGAACGACACCGTCATGTCGGCGACCAGCACCTCGGTGCCGTCGGGTTTGGCCATCCGCTGGCGGATCTTGAGCGCGCTGCACAGGGGCACGAACTCCGGGTAGCGCTCGACGTCGGCGACCAGATCAAACATCTCGGACGCGCTGTGATGGACACGGCGCTTGCTTGAAAACTTGGGCATGGCGGTTCAGCGGGCAGACGCGGCCCGTGCGGCCTTCAGTCTCGCAAAGTCCTCGCCGGCATGATGCGACGAACGGGTGAGCGGGCTCGCCGACACCATCAGGAAACCCTTGGTGTAGGCGACCTTCTCGTAGGACGAAAACTCGTCGGGCGGCACATAGCGCATCACGGCGTGGTGCTTGCGGGTCGGCTGGAGATATTGCCCGATGGTCAGGAAGTCGACGTCGGCGGAGCGCAGATCGTCCATCACCTGCTGCACCTCGTGGCGCTCCTCGCCGAGGCCGACCATGATGCCGGACTTGGTGAAGATGGTGGGATCGAGCTCCTTGACCCGCTGCAACAGCCGGATCGAGTGGAAGTAGCGCGCGCCGGGCCGCACAGTGAGGTAACGCGATGGCACGGTCTCGAGATTGTGGTTGAACACGTCGGGCCTCGCCGCGACGACGACCTCCAGCGCGCCCTCCTTGCGCAGGAAGTCCGGCGTCAGGATCTCGATCGTGGTCGACGGGCACGCGGCCCGGATCGCACGGATGGTCTCTGCAAAATGCTCGGCGCCGCCATCGGCCAGATCGTCGCGGTCGACGGAAGTGATGACGACGTGGGCCAGCCCCAGCTTGGCGACGGCTTCGGCGACGTTCTGCGGCTCGACCGCATCCAGCGCATTGGGCATGCCGGTCTTGACGTTGCAGAACGCGCAGGCCCGGGTGCAGGTGTCCCCCATGATCATGAAGGTCGCGTGCTTCTTGTCCCAGCACTCGCCGATGTTCGGGCAGCCCGCCTCCTCGCACACCGTGTGAAGGCCGTTGGCGCGCACGATGTTGCGGGTGTCGGCATAGCCGCGGGTATTGGGAGCGCGCACGCGAATCCAGTCCGGCTTCGGCGGCGAAGCGGAATCAGGGCGATYCACCTTTTCAGGGTGGCGGGGGCGCAACGGGTTCGAGATGGTGTCGACAATAACGACCATGGGCTGTCCGGTCTGTTCAGGTCCTACCTAGTCGGTCTGGCTGCCTGCCGCAACCCGGCTCGCGCCGCTTCAGGGAACATGGCAGATATGGGCAATATCCTGCTCTGTTCTCAGGCGATTCTCACCTCGAATGGCTCCAACATCGAAAGCCTCACCACCGCGGCTCGGCAAAGCCCTGAAGCGTGCGTTTTTCGGCCGCAGCGTCCACGAGGTCGCGCCCGACCTGATCGGGGCCACCATGCTGGTCAATGGCGTCGGCGGCCTCATCGTCGAGGTCGAGGCCTATCATCATACCGAGCCGGCGGCGCACTCCTACAATGGCCCGACGCCGCGGAACCAAATCATGTTTGGCCCGCCCGGCTTTGCCTATGTCTACCGCTCCTACGGCATTCACTGGTGCGTGAACTTCGTCTGCGAGGAGGAAGGCTCCGCCAGCGCCGTGCTGATCCGCGCACTGGAGCCGACGCATGGCCTGGCGGCGATGCGCCGCCGCCGCCATCTCCAGGAGGCGCACGCGCTGTGCTCGGGCCCCGGCAAGCTGACCGAGGCGCTGGGCATCACCATCGCGCACAACGCCCTGCCGTTGGACCGGCCGCCGATCGCGCTGCATGCGCGGACAGAGGAGGTCGAGGTGGCGGCCGGGATCCGGATCGGCATCACCAAGGCCGTCGAGCTGCCCTGGCGCTATGGCGTCAAGGGCTCGAAGTTCTTGAGCAAGCCGTTCCCGAAGGAGGCCTAGAACCCGTTCCGATGGAACGGGCTCTAGATTCTAGTTTTGACGCGTTTTCTTGACGCGAACCGGTTTCCACTTCGCTCGAAAACGCTCTACGACGCCTGCTTCAGCCGCTCCTGCGCCTCCAGCAGCTTGGCCTTCCGCGCCAGCGCCGCCTCGCGCTTTTCGCGCTCCTCCTCGACGACCTCTTCGGCCGCATTGGCGACGAACTTCTCGTTCGCCAGCTTGGACTCGGCGCGCTTGATGTCGGCGTCGGCCTTGCCGATCTCCTTGTCGAGGCGCGTGCGCTCGGCGGCGACGTCGATCACGCCCTTCAGCGGCAACGCGGCCACCTCGCCGCGCACGAGGAGCTGGACCGCACCATCAGGTGCGCGGTCGGCGAAGGAGATGTCGGACAGCCGTGCCATGCGCTTGATGACGTCGGTCCAGCGCGGCGCGCGTTCCTTCGTCTCGGTCGAGGCGCCCGCGAGCACCAGCGCCGTCAGCGTCGCCGGCGGGATGTTCATCTCGGCGCGCACCGAGCGGATCTGCGTGACGAGGTCGATCACCCAGCCGATCTCGGCTTCCGCCTTGGGATCGGTGAAGTCGGCATGGTCGAAGATCGGCATGATCAGGACCGGCGAGATCAGCGGATCAGTCGGCCCGGCTGCCGCGGCGAGCATCGCGAGTTGCTCCGGCGTCGGCTCGGACGGTTTCAGCGGCCATTGCGCCAGCGCCAGCAGGCCGTCGCGCTTGGCCGTCACCTCCCACAGCTCTTCGGTGATGAAGGGCATGAAGGGGTGCAGCAGCTTCAGGATCTCGTCGCGCGCCCAGGCGACCATGGCGCGGGTTTCGTCCTTGGCGGGGCTGTCCGGACCGAGCAGTACGGGCTTTGCGAGCTCGACATACCAGTCGCAATAGACGTTCCAGACGAAGCGGTAGATCGCACCGGCCGCGTCGTTGAAGCGATAGGCTTCGATTGCCTCGGTCACCTCGCGCGTGGTGTGGGCGCTCTCATGCGCGATCCAGCGGTTCAGCGTCTCCTTGGCCTTCGCCGGCTCGAAACCTTCGGGCACGGCGCAGTGGTTCATCTCCGCGAAGCGCGACGCATTCCAGAGCTTCGTCGCGAAATTGCGGTAACCCTCGACACGGCTGGTGGCGAGCTTGATGTCGCGTCCCTGCGCCGCCATGGCGGCCAGCGTGAAGCGCAACGCGTCGGCGCCGTATTCGTCGATCAGGTTGAGGGGGTCGATGACGTTGCCCTTCGACTTCGACATCTTGGCGCCCTTCTCGTCGCGGACGAGGGCGTGGATGTAGATCGTCGAGAACGGCACTTCCTTCATGAAGTGCAGGCCCATCATCATCATCCGGGCGACCCAGAAGAAGATGATGTCGAAGCCGGTCACCAGCGCGTTCGTCGGGTAATAGCGCTGCACTTCCGGCGCGTCCTCGGGCCAGCCGAGCGTCGAGAACGGCCACAGTGCCGAGGAGAACCAGGTGTCGAGCACGTCCTCGTCACGCGTGATGAAGCCTTCGCGCTTGTTGCGGTCGAGCGCCATCTCGCGGCCCTGCTCGGCCGTGATGACCTCCTGCTCGACGTAATAGCCGAGCGCGTGGCTGACGGCCTCCTCCTCGGTCTCGGCGACGAACACCTTGCCATCGGGGCCGTACCACGCCGGGATCTGATGACCCCACCACAGCTGGCGCGAGATGCACCAGGGCTGGATGTTCTCCATCCACTCGAAATAGGTCTTTTCCCAGTTCTTCGGCACGAACGTCGTTTCGCCCGAACGCACCGCCGCGATCGCGGGCTTTGCCAGCGTCTTGGCGTCGACGTACCACTGGTCGGTCAGATAGGGCTCGATCACGCTGTTCGAGCGGTCGCCGTGCGGCACCATGTGGGTGTGCGGCTCGATCCGCTCGACGAAGCCGAAGGATTCCAGTCGCTCGACGATGCGCTTGCGCGCCACGAAGCGGTCGACCTTGTTGAACTCCTCGGCGAACTGCGAAGCGCCTTCCGGCAGGTCGCGCAGGTAATCCTCGTTGTCGAGGAGATCGAGACAACCTTCCTTGTCGAGCACGCTGATCCGGCGCAGGCCATGGCGATTGCCGACCTCGAAGTCGTTGAAGTCGTGCGCCGGCGTCACCTTCACCGCGCCCGAGCCCTTCTCCGGATCGGAATACTCGTCGGTGATGATCTTAATCTTGCGACCGACCAACGGCAGGATCACGTTCTTGCCGACCAGCTTCTGATAACGCTCGTCGTCGGGATGCACGGCCACGCCGGTATCGCCGAGCATGGTCTCGGGCCGCGTGGTGGCGACGACGATGAAGCTCGAGGGATCCTCGGGGCTGAACGTCTTGCCCTCGATCGGATAGCGCAGATACCACAGGCTGCCCTTGACCTCGGTCTGCTGTACTTCGAGATCGGAGATCGCGGTCAGCAGCTTGGTGTCCCAGTTCACCAGCCGCTTGTCCTTGTAGATCAGGCCGTCGCGATGCAGCTCGACGAACACCTTGATGACGGCCTTCGACAGGCCCTCGTCCATGGTGAAGCGTTCGCGCGACCAGTCGCAGGAGGCGCCGAGGCGCTTGAGCTGGTTGATGATGGTGTCGCCGCTCTCGGCCTTCCACTGCCAGACCCGCTCCAGAAACTTCTCGCGGCCCATCTCGCGGCGGCTGGGCTGCTGGCGCTCCATCAGCTGCCGCTCGACCACCATCTGGGTGGCGATGCCGGCATGGTCGGTGCCGGGCTGCCACAGCACGTCGCGGCCGCGCATGCGCTCGAACCGGCACAGGATGTCCTGGAGGGTGTTGTTGAGGGCGTGGCCCATATGCAGCGAGCCCGTCACGTTCGGCGGCGGGATCACGATGGTAAAGGGCACTGCGTCGCGGCGGTCGGGGCGGCCGGCCCTGGAGGCAAGGCTGTCCTCCCACACGACGGACATGCGGGCTTCGATATCGGCGGGCTGGTAATTTTTCTCGATCATGGGCTGCTAGAAAGCCGCGCGCGGGGGGCAAGTCAACGAAAAGGTCCGGGAGAGGATCAACGGAAAGCCCGGCGGAAAAACGGCTTTCCGGCCGGTCGGCGGGCCAAACAGGCGCATAAGAGGGGCTTTATGAGGGCTCGGGAGCCGCCCTCACCTGCCGCCGCGCGAGACCCGCTCGATTTCGGCCTTCACGATGCGTTCAACGAGGCCCGGCAGGTTGTCGTCGAGCCAGGATTTCAGCATCGGACGCAGCATCTCCTTGACCAGATCTTCCAGCGTCCGCGCATTGCTGCTGAGCACCGTGTGGGCCAGGGAATTGAAGGCGGATTCGACCGCCGAGACCGTCGATTGGGCCAGGATCGGCTGTTGGGGCGGTACCGGCGGCGCATCGTAGTCCACCGCCGCATAGGACGATGACGGCATCAGGCGCAGCGGCGATTCGGCGAATTCCAGATCGTCGCGCGGCTCGACCTTGCGGAAGCTCGGCGGCGGCGGAGGCGGCGTCGGCTCCGGATCCACCGCCATCTCGTCGGTCAATTCGAGCACGTCGGGTTCAGGTTCGGGCTCTGGCTCAGGTGCACGGACCTCGGGCGCAGGCGTAGCCGCGTCCAGCCCCGCCAGCAGAGCATCAATATCGTCCTGGTTATTGGATGCATCCGCCGCAGGTGCGGGCGGCGGCGGCGCTGGAGCCGGCTTCGCAACCGGCGGCGGCGCGGGCTTCTCGGCAGCAGGTTTCGCGGGAGCGACCTTGGATGGCGGAATGTCGTTCATTGCTGACGGCTTCGGCGCAGCTGCAGCGGGCGCTGGCTTGGCAGCTTCGGCCGGCGGCGGCTTGGCCTCATCGTCGGCAATGATGCGCCGGATCGAGGCCAGAATCTCCTCCATCGAGGGTTCTGTGACCTTTGCAGGCTGCGTCATCTCCGACTCCACATCATCAACGCCCTCGCATGCGTTGTTTTACACCAAGCACGACAGGATTGGCCGGTTCCGCAACGGACGCCCCGACATTTTCGTCGCGGCGGCCCGACTTGTCCCCAGTTCACGGCTCAACGTGCGGCGGTGCGCCCCTGCCCTCGGCACTCAAGCCTTTACGCACACGACATCAGGTGCCGGGCGAATCGACCCGCATCTTCTTGGCAAGGCTATGTCAGGGATTTTGATGATTGCAAGCAAAGCACCAGTCGGCCTCGGCTGTTTGCGAGGCCGACCGGATGACTACGGACCTTAGCGTCCGTCAGGCGTGCGCACGCCGGCCCAGCTGTCGCGGACCTGATGGTAGTGAACGCTCGCATCATAAACCGTGGTCGCAAGGCCGAGGACCTGCGGCGACAGACGGCCGATGGCGGCCAGAACCTGATAGGACGCGACCACGCGGTCGTGCTGTGCGGTCACCAGCGCGACGCGCGCGTTGACCAGCGCCTGCTGCGCGTTGAGCACGTCGAGGGTGGTACGCTGACCAGCCTTGGCTTCTTCGCGCACGCCGTTCAGCGCGATCTCGGACGCCGTGACCTGCGCCTGCGCGGACTGCACCTGGGCCTTGCCGGCCTGCAGCGAACCCCACCACTGCACGACCGTCGCGCGGGTCTGGTCGCGGGTGGTTTCGAGGTTGAGACGCTGCTGCGCCAGGTTTTCCTTGGACTGGCGGATCAGCGAATATGTATTGCCGCCATCGTAGAGCTGCCAATTGGCCTGCGCGATGGCGGACGCGTTGAACGACCTGTATTGAATCAAGGACTGTTCGTTCCCCTGCGTGGCCCCCACCTGCAACGCGATCGTCGGCAGCAGCGCGCCTTCGGCGACCTTGACCTGCAGAAAGTTGACGTCGATGCCGAACATCGCGGCCGTGACGTTGGGATGTTCGATCAGGCCGAGCTCGACTGCCCCGGCGAGGCTTGCGGGCAAGAAACGATCCACCGGCGAACCGGGCGCGAGGTTCGTCGGCTCGTTGCCGATGATGCGGCGGAAGTTCGCGCGCGTCGTGGTGAGATTTGCTTCGGCCGTGAGGGCCTGCGTCTTGCCAGCCGCCAGCTGCGCTTCCGATTGCGCAACGTCGGTGCGCGTCACTTCGCCGACGTTGAAGCGATCACGCGTCTGCTTCAGCGTCTGCTCGAGCACGCGCACGTTGCTGCGCTGGACTTCGAGCGTAGCCGCATCGCGCAGATAGTCCATGTAGATCGACGCGCCCTGAAGCAGCACGCTCTGATCCAGGCTGCGCAGCGCTTCGCGGGAGCCGGAAACCTGGCTCTCGGCGGCGCGCGTCCTGTTGCCGGTGATGTTGCCGTTATAGAGCGTCTGCGTGACGGTCACACCCACGCTGCGCGGCACGCTGGGCCCGTTGATTGGTGTGTTACCCGGCCCCGGCGAACTCAACGTATCCTGATATTGATAGCCGCCGTTCGCCGTCAGCGCGACCCTGGGGCGATAGCCCGACAACGCCTGAGGCACGTTCTCGTCGGTCGAGCGCACCTGGGCGCGCTGTGCGTTGAGCTGCGGATTGTTCTGATAGGCGCGCACCAAGGCGGCCTCGATCGTGTCCGCCAAGGCAGGCGTCGGCCCGGCAAGCGCCAGCAGCAGGACCGAAACCGCAGCTCCGGTGAAGAGCTTCACCCCATGCATCCCTTAAATTCCGTTCATTCTAACGCCCCGCTCGTGCCCGCGAGCTAGGATACCGTCTACCGAGTGGAGTCGTTGCCCCTCAGCAACATAGGCCGCCAATTGGCGCAACGGAACCACCTGAAGGTAGTTCCCGGTGGAAACTCTTCACGTGCAGCATCCGGGCCACACTTCTGATTCAGAACGGGATTTTAACGGGCCAAAGCCCTCAATCGGGACTTCAGAAGACGAAAGCGGCGGCCCGTTCCAACCCGGGAAGGACCGGAGCTGCGGCATCGAACAGCGCCCGATGGCCGAATTCACCGTGGGTATGGGTCACGATCATGGCCCGGGGGGGCGTGGATTGGGCCGACACCCCCACGAGGCGCCCGCCCTCCTTGAGCTGCCCGAGCAGCGCCTCAGGCGTCACCTCGAAGGCGCCGTTGAGGATAATGACGTCATAGGGAGCGGCAGAGGGATCCCCTTCGGCGCAGGCTGCGGCCTTGCACGTGACGTTGGCGAGGCTGGCGCAAGCATCCTTGGCCTTCGCGGCCAGGGCCGAATCACATTCCGTCGCGGTGACCTGACGGGCGAGCGTAGCCGTCAGCGCGGCGAGGTAGCCCGTGGCGCAGCCGACCACCAGCACGTTGTCCCCCTCGCCGATTTCGGCGGCCTGGAGCAGCTTACCGGTCAGCTGCGGCTTGATCAGGAACCGCTTGGCCCCGCCTTCGCTCACGTCGAGATCGAGGTCGAGATAGGCCAATGCCTGCCTGGCAACCGGCACGAACGCCTCGCGCGGAACTGTGAGCATCGCGTCGAGAATACGGCGATCGGTGACGTCATTGGTGCGCACCTGGCCATCGACCATTTTTAGGCGCGCGGTCGAGAAACCGGACATTTGCGGACCCTGCAATGCGGACGATGCCGCGGACGAAATTTGGCGGCATCTTTGGAACAGGCTCCGCGAAAACGCAACACGTCCGTTGGCCCGGCGGACCAGGCTGCGCAACCCGAGGCGTCAAGGTGATCGATGAGCTATTCGATCGTGACTGCGAGGCGGCCGATCAATGCGGCGACTTCGTCGAGCCGCGCCGAATCGTGCGCCTCGACGGCGCGCGCGAGGCAGGCCAGGCATTCATCATCGCTGAGCTCGGGAACGTCCGCCGGCAGAATCGAGGGGGCCATTTCGGAACGGTCGAGGACGTCTGGCATTGGAATCACCTCCGTAAGGATCCGGCGCCTGCCAAGCTCGATTTGAATTGGGTCGAATTGGCGTCGCCCTCATGACGCGACCGCGCCCGACACACACAACTGCTTGAGTGCGATTCTGCGCTGGGGCGGATATCACCTGAAGAGGTGCCGCGGCTACATTAGAATGCGGGCGCAGGATATTGAAAACACATTGAAATATGATCTGGATGCTGGGCACGCCGATGCATGGCCCGAAGGGAGTGTCCGTGCGAGCCTGTGCCCCCTGCAAGTTCAGGCGACGGTTGCAAGGTAGAGCTGCGTGTCGAAATAGTCTGCGGCCCGCACGGGTGTGGTGACGCCGGCATCCGTCATGAAGAAGTCACTGACCTGCTGGAGCCATTTCACGACGGTCCCGTCGGAATACAGCCGCTTCCATTCGCGCGAGGAATAGAGCTTCTGGGCCTTGAAGGCTTCCGCGATGTCGGCGGGACGCGACTGCCCGTAATGTGTCTGGAGCGCCTCCGCTGCGGCCGCCGGGTTGCGCACCATGTGGTCGTTCGCTTCCGCCCAGGCGCGGATGATCCGGGCCAGCACGTCCCTGTTCCCCGCATAAAAATCCATCCGCGCGGCCCAGCCGCCGAGCACAGCGGATTGCGGGTAGAAGGCGGAGGCGTCCACCAGCTTGACCGCATCCGGCAACGCCTCGCGGACGGCAATGTTGAACGGCACCCAGAGCGCAACGGCCGGCACCTCGCCGGCAATGAACGCCTTGACGGCGGCGGCCATGCTGCCGTTGACGATCTCGACCTCGGACGGATTGACGTTGTTGGCCCGCAGCGCGCGATCGAGAAAAATGTGCGCCGTGGTTTTCATCGTCGTCGCGATCCGCTTGCCCCTGAGATCGGCCATCCCCTTGACGCCGAGCGTCGGCCGGACCCAGAGCTGCGCGGTCGCGATCTCAATGTCGTTGATGAGAAAGCCCCGGCCGCGGCCGAGCGCCAGATAGTTGGAGATGACGCCGCCGGCCGAGAGGACGTCGAGCTCACCCCGCGCCATCGCCTCGAAGACCTCAGGTCCGGTGTTGAACTCGTGCAATTCGAAATCGATCCCCTCGCGGTCGAACGAGCCGCGATCGAGCCCGGTCCAGATGTGTCCGTCTACGGCGACCACGTGGAGATAACCGAGCCGAATTCTGCTGCGCGCCTGCGCGATGGCTGGCGCCGCGTACATTGACGCGGCCGCCAGCGCCGCGCCGTGCCGCAGCAACTGCCGGCGATTGACACCGAAGATGTTCATGCCGCCGCTCCCGCATTCCGGGCCGCGGACCGAAATCGCTGGGCATGAAATAGCGCGACGCTATCCTTGGGATAGTCGTGCAGGAAGGCCGACAGCCGGACCCGCGTCGTCTCGGCCGCGCCGTCCTGCGCGATCGCCGCAAAGACTTCATCCCAGCGTCGACACATCGCAACCTCGGCTTCATCGGCGTGCGCCAGCTCGCCGCGGAGCTCACTGACTTCGATCGCGTCGGCAAATCCCTTGGGCGTGATGCTGTCGACGCTGCGGAACAGAAATGTATCGCCGACGCTGGCGCGGACCGCCGCACTGACCAGCACGCGCGTGCCGTAATTCTTGTTCAGTCCCTCCAGCCGCGACGCCAGGTTGATGGTGGCGCCCAGCGCGGTGTAGTTCATCCGGTCGCTCGAGCCGATGTTGCCGACCACGGCATCGCCGACATGCAGGCCAAAGCGGGTGTCGTAGGGCGGCCAACCCTCGCGGCGAAACTCCTGGTTGAGCGCTTCGTTGGCCGCAAGGCATGCCAGGATGGCGCGGCAGGCATTGACGGTGTGGTCGGGATCGTCGGCCGGCGCGTTCCAGAACGCCATCACGGCGTCGCCGATATATTTGTCGACCGTGCCCTGGTGCCGCATGATCTCATCCGACAGCACCGCGAAATAACGTGAGGTGTGGATCATCACCTGCGACGGGTCGGCGCGCTCCGTCTTGGCGGTAAAGTCGGCGACGTCGGTGAACAGCACCGTGACCTCACGCCTGGAGCCGCCGAGGCTGAGCGAAGAGCCGGTCTCGATCAGCTGCCGCACGATCTGGCGCGGGATGAAGCTCGCAAAGCTGCGGACCACGCTGCGCATCGTGAACACCGAGCGGCCAAGCTCCTCGATCTCGGCGATGACGGAATGGACGCGCGGCCGCTCGGTAATCTCGAACCGCTGGATCGCGTCGGTCTCGTCGGCCAGTTTGCGCAGCGGCTGCGCCATCAGCGATCCCAGCCAGAACGCAAATGGCAGCGTGGCTCCGACAAAGGCCAGCGCCAACGCGAACAGCGTGCGGCGCTCGTCGATGATCTGCGCATAGAACTCGTCGAGCGGCGCGACCATCGCCATCCGGATATTGGCCGAGCCGGCCGTCTCGAGCCTGTGAACCGCTGCAACGTAGGTTCGGCCCGACGCGTCGGCAAAGAACTGCTGGGCCGCCCCGCCGTCCCGCCAGGAGCGGATGACCGGCACGAGCGCAGGCAGCCGGAGCGCGCCGATCTGTGGCAAGTCGTCCTGCCGCTCCGGAATCTCCGCCATCAGGCGGTTCATCTCGGGATGACCGACGATGCGCCCGGCATCGTTGAACAGGAACGCCAGCCCTGATTGGCCGAGCTTCTGCTCCGCCAGCATGTCCTCGAACCGGTTCAGCAGCAAATCACCCGCAATGACGCCGCGGCGCCCTTCCCTCAACGGCGTCCTCAGCGTGTAGCCCGGCTCGCCCGTGGCGTAGAAGACGTAAGGACCGGTCAACAGCGTCTTGTCGTTCTTGAACGCCTCGACATACCAGGGCCGCTGCCGCGGGTCGTAGCTCGCGGGTCCGGCGACCTCGGCAACCTGAATGAGGTTTTCGGAAAGATACTGCGTGACAGGCGCGGCCCCCGCCGTGCGCGAGATCACGACCAGCCGGAAGGCTGCATCCTCATCGACATTCAAACCCTTCCGGAACGACGGCTGGGCCCGATCGATCACGTCCATCTCGATGAACGAGCCGTCCTCGTAGCCGACATAGAGGTTGAAGAGCTGCGGGTTGTTGCGCAGCATCGCCGCCATCAGGCTGTAGAGCCGCGTATTGTCCGCGATGTCGGCCTCCTGGATCGGCGGCAGGCCGGACAGGATGTCGAGATTGTCGCGGACATTCTTGAACTGCTCGTCGATGTGATCGGCGCCAAGCTGCGCCACCTTCTCGATGAAGCCAGAGGCGGCCGTCCTGGTGATGGCGGTCACGCGTTCGAAGCTGAGATAGACCAGCGTCAGGCCCACAAGCAGCACCACGCCCACGAACACCGTGATGATCGATGTCTGGTAGCCAATGCGAAATACGCGTTTGCTGGTTTTCTCTCCGGTCATCGGAGCTGCCTGAACGCCTCCATCAGTACTTTCGAACGATGGGCTTCGTCGCCGCCGGCGCGGGCGCTGCCGGCGAGACCGAGAAAGTAACCCAGGTCGACCAGCTGTTCGGCCGGTTCTCGGTCTCAAGGTCCTTGTAGCCTCGGACATTGAGATAGCCCTGGTAGCCGTCGGACATCGGGATCATGAAGCCGATCTGCGGACCGATGCCGACCGCCTGGCCGCGGAAGCCACCGAGCTTGGCGCCGGGACCGCTATCGTCGGTGATCTGCTGGAAGAAATAGCCGGCGATGCCGATGTGAACGTTCTTGCTGACGAACTGCGAGGCAGCCCAGTCGACATGAAAATCCATGCCGTTCTGATACTGGAGGGCCCCGTTCATGAAACTATAGGTGAGGCCGCCGACGATCGAGAATTCGTGTCCGGTCTTCGGATCGAGATAGGTGTAGCCGGCACCGACGTCGATCGCGGGGAAGCCAAAACTCAGATTGGCGAGCCGGCTGGAATCATAGGTGCCGCTCGGGATGTTGCCGGTGATGTAGACCAGCTCGTTGTGGACGCCCTGATTCCATTTCAGCGTGCCCTGGTAGAACACGTCGGTCAGCGTCGTGCGGTTGTCGGTGGCACTGCCCGAGATCGTATTGCCGCGCGGACCGGTCAGCGTCGCATCGATGCCGGCGCCAATGTTGCCGGGCGCGGTGAGCACGGTGAAGCCGGCTTGGCCGCCGAGCACCGGCATCGGCGAGGTGTAGGTGATGCCCATGACGAGCGCGTCGGCATGTGCGTTGAGGCCGGCGGTCACCGAGCCGGGTATGCCGCCGCTGGTGACGAAGTTCTGCCCTCCTCCGGCCTTTTCGTTGAGGTGAAGGTAGATCGTCGAGTAGGCCCATCCAGGCGTTACGGGAACGGCGGCCAAGCTGCCGAAGATGCCCGGAAGCCAGAAGCTCACGCCGCCGGAAGCGGCAAGCGCGGGCTGAGCGGTAAAGCTCGCCAGCGCCAATGCAGTCCCGAGCCCGGCTTTGCGAATGTGTCCCGTCACGTCGCGTCTCCCTATTCTCGTCACGTCTTCCACCCAAACGCATCACGCTCGTCCAATTGCACTACTTCTTGGCGCCCCCGATCGTGGTGGCGACACGCTCGGCATCGGGCAGTTTCCAGCTGTGGTCGAACAGCGGCTGCTCGGGCCCGTAGAGGCGGAATAGCAACTCGAACTTCCGCGCCGGATCGGTCGGCACCCAATTGGCTTCCTTGCCCTCCGGCGCCTTCGGACCGAAATAGACATCGACCGAACCGTCGGCATTCTTCTGGATGCCCGGGCTGATCGAAGCCCGGCTTGCGCTCGGCATGTTCCGCACCAGCGCGTGCGTCTCGCGGTCGTAGACGGTTGCGGACCAGTATTGCTTGACCGGCGCGTTGGCGGGCACCGTCAGGCGATAGGTGGCGGCGCCGTCGAACGGCTGGCCATCCCTGTCCTTGTTGGCCAACAGGTAGAACTGCGCGGTGCCCAGTCGCTTGATACCGGTGAAGCCAAGCGTGTAGGAGACGCCGCGCATGTCGACCGGATAGGTGTTCGGATCGGCGTATCCAGTGCTCGCCGCCTTGACCATCTCCGCTACCGCAGCCGGGAACCAGCGGATGCCCGGGTTGATTACGGCGAAGCCGGCGTCGTAGCGCTGTTCGAGTATCGCGTGGGCTTCGCGGGCGGCTTGATCGAGCAGCGCAACGGTCTTCTGATCCGGATTGAAAGCCTTGCCTTTCTCGATGCCAATGCTCGCGAGCTGGTCGATCATGGCGCGATCGCGATCGAGCCACGGCTCGTTCTGCACCACGCGGTCGAGGCTGCGATAGAAGCTCGCATCGAAGGGAATCGTGGAGTCGAACAGCACGTCGTAGGCGTCGGTGAAATTGGTCTGCGGCGGATCCTTCGCCTGCGCGAGGGGGTAGACCTTGACCTGCTTGCCGTAGGAGACCGACTTCGCCACGTCGGCATCGCCGTGGCTTGCGAGATTGGAGCGCAGCAGCGCGAAGCCGCTGAACGTGTCCGACTGAAGCGAGATGTAGCCCGCGGGCGCGTCGCCCTTGTAACCGGGCGGCAGGATCAAATATTTGCCGCCCTGCCCCTTGTCGGCGCCTTCGGGACCTGCGTCCTCCAGCGGCATCTGCCACGCCGTGACGATGTTGCCCGCGATCGAGCCGCCTTGCGCCGGGGGAATGTCGATCACGACCGGGCCGTCCTTCACGTTCCAGAACGACATCAGATAGATCGAGTCCGGATTGGGCGTCAGCGTCTGGTTCTTCCAGTTCACCGGCTTCGACCAGTAAATGACCTCGTTCGGCTTTGCCTTGGTCGTCCCAAGCATGGTCTGCAGCATGAGATCGGCATTCACCGCCGGCATGCCCCAGATCATAGCCTCGACCGCGCGACGCTGGATAGTGCGCGCGGCAAGTTCATCCGGCGACAGGCTCTGCGCGTGCACATTTGCGGCCATCAGCATCGCGGCGACGACCCCGGTGATCAAATGTCTCATGACAACCTCCATCTGTTCGCCGTTCAGCTCACGGGCTTCGGCTCCGGGAATTTCCACTTGCCGTTCAGGACTTCGGGGCGCGGCCGATAGAGCCGGACGGTGTAATTCCAGCCCTTCATGATCGGCAGGCAGTTCGGGATCTTGCCGTCACAGCCACCGAACTGGACCACCGTGGAGCCGTCGGCTGATTTCGTCGCCGTCAGATTGTTGAGCGAGTAAGCGTTGTAGGGGTTTTTCTCGAAATAGCCCTCGGCGTTGTAGAGACTGATCGACCAGAAGCCGTCCACCGGCACATTGCCGGGGACGGTCAGCTTGTAGACGGTGCTGCCGTCGTTCTTCTCGGGGGTGACGCTGAGATAGGTGGCGTCCTTGTCGGGATTGCCGCCCCATCCCGCGGCGGTCGCGATCAGGTGCCGGATCGGATCGACCTGCCCCTTGGCGCCAAACGCATCCTTGAAGCCGCCTGCGGTTGAGGACAGCACCAGGAGCGCGTCCCGCACCTTCTTCTGGCTGACCGGATCCCAATTCGGTATCTCGAACTTGCCCGGGGCCTTCTGGCTGATCGTGACGGCGTCCTGGACTGCGCGGACCTTCTCGACATCCTTGGGATCGTTGGGATCGACGAGGGTTCGAAGCCCGATCAGCGCATAGCGTGTGCCGACCCTCTTCCGATCGTAGGTGTAACTTCCGGCGCGATACTCTATGTCGCCGACGATGTAGTGATCCTCGTTGACCACCATCAACGACCGGAACCGCTTGCCAGCGTCCGGCAACTTGATCGTTACCGGTCCCGCATCGAGATCAACGACGGTCATGGAGTACAGCGTGTCACGATTCGACCGGATGACGCCCTGCTTATCGATCGCCATCGGCTCGCGATGGTGAAACAGCTTGCCGATGCCACCGGCGTCCTTGACGCCGTTGCCGAAGTACAGGTCGGATTCCGCGCGCCCAAAATTATCGACCGTCACCGGGACCGGCGACTGCGCCTGCGTGGCCGAGGTGAGGATGAGGAACGAAGCCGTCAGCACTGCTCTTTTCATGCGCCCTCTCGCTAGAACGGATTGACGTAATTCAGGATCGCGACCTGCCGCAGGATCACGCGGCGCACGACGTGGGTCGGTTTGACGTGATCGGTGTAGATCGCAGCCGTTCCGGCGCTGCCGGCCGGCAACCGTTTGACGAAATCGGCGTCGTCGAGCTTGACGCGCACGACGAAGGGGGCGGCCTCGATGGCTTTCGGCAGGACTGCCGTGCCCGATGTCTGCACCTGTCCGGTCGCGATCGCCTGGAGCACGCTCTCGACCTTGCCGGAGTAGATCTGCCCAGGTGCGAATTTGAATGTGGCCTCGACCTCCTGGCCGGGCGCCACGTAGCGCGCATCGTTCTGGTTGATCTCGACGCCGATGATGGTGCTTGAGACGTCAATGAACGCCATCACCGGCGCCAGCGGCAGGTTCGCCACGCGCGCGCCCTTGCGCAGCGCGAGATTGGTGACGTAGCCGTCGGCCGGCGCGCGCACCACTGTCTTGTCGAGATTCCACTGCGCGGCCTCGAGCTGGCCGGAGAGCTGGTCGGCCTCCGATTGCCGCTGTTCGACATCGAAGCCGCGGCCGGCGTCGCGCTCGTAGAGCTGCGTCATCTGGCCGAGGCGCGTCTTGGCGAGCTTGAACTGCGCGTCGATCGCCTTGACCTGCGCCGCGTAAGGCGTCGGGTCGATCTTGAACAGGACATCGCCTGCCCTCAACGGCGCGTTGGCGAGAACCGGAACATCCGTCACCTCGCCCGCCACATCAGGCACGATCGAGACTGCATTGCGCACGACCAGCGCATTGCCCTGCGGTGCGCCCCACCCCATCGGGATCAGCAGTCCGAACAGCAGCAGCACCAGCACGATCGCGGGCGACGCCTTCCAGAACAGGTTGAAGCGTACGATCCCGAAATGCACCAGCAGGAACAGCAGCACGAGATAGGTATTAAAGAGCGCGACACCCATCACGCATCTCCCGCCTTGCGTGCGGGCACGTCGAGATAGGCCCAGATCAACGCGATCGGCCACAGCGCGAAGCCGAAGAACAGCGTGATCCAGCCGGCGACAGTCACTGCCTGCGCATGAGGATGGTTGCGCGACTTCGCGATGTGGCCGGGCAGCCAGCCCGCGATACAGACCACGCCGATCGCGCTGGCGAGCAGGATCACCAACACGATCCAGGCGAAGATGTCGTAGCCGCTCATGACCGCCGCCTCATTGCGTCAGTGACGTGCCTTCATTGGCAGTAGTCCCAAAAACCCTGCGTGCGGGATGGATCGGTGTAGTACCAGCACATCCCCGGCGCGGGCGCAGCACCCGCCCAGGCCACAGCCGTGGCCGCTGTCACGAAGCCGATCGCAGCACCGGCGGCGATCGCGCCGCCCCTCGGCCAGTGGTAATAGCCGGGTCGCGCCCAGCCGCCGCGCCCGGCCACGGCCGTGGTGCTGCGGACGGCGACGTTGCCGCGCGGTCCGACCACTGCGGTCCGGCCGCGATAGGCGGCGCCTCGGGGGCCGACCACGGCGCCGCCACGATGGACCACGGCCCCACCACGCGGCCCCATGGCGGCCCCGCCGCGGCGAACAGCGGCACGCACCTCGATCAGATCGGATGGTCCAGTCGCGCCCTGCTGGATTGCCGCTGGCTGGAGCGGCGCCGCCGCCACCGTTCCGACCGGAAGCGACGCGCCGGTTGCCAGCGCCAGCAGGCAGTTCGTCCACCGAAACATGCGCATATGTCCAGACATCCTTGTCCTCCCTTTGTTATTGCTGTCATTGATGCAGCTTCCCGCACGCGTCCTCGTCATTGCGACGCTTCCGCGGTGCCGCGTTCGGACGCAAACATCGTCGTCCAGTCCTTTGTCATGTCGACGACGGTCCAGCCGAGCTGCATGGCCTCGTCCCAGGCCTTGTCGAGCTTTCCGATCTTGGACTCCCTGTCGTAGGAATATTCGCGGGCCGCATCGGTGTGATGGACGATGCCGACGAAGCGCGCGCCGGGGCCGGCCGCAGTCCATTGCAGCATCTGGTGGTCGCCGTCCGAATTGCCGAAGGCAAGAATCGGGCGGCGGCCGATGAAGCGGTTGATGCCCGACGGCTTGCCGGGACCGTCGGCGATGAACTCGACCTTTGGCAGCTTCATCAGGACGGGTTTGCCATCGGCGTCGATCTTGAATTGCGTGACGCCGGAGGAGCCGACCACCTGCTCCGGCGGAATGCCGTAAGCCTTCTCGGCCCAGACCCGCATGAACTCGACACCGCCGCCTGATACGATGAAGGTCTTGAAGCCGTTCGCGCGCAGGGAGGCGAGCAGCTCCACCATCGGCTGGTAGACGAGCTCGTTATAAGGGCGATGAAAGCGCGGGTGCTGCGCCCGGGTGAGCCAGTCGGCAACCGAGGCAGCGTAAGCGTCGGTCGTCACGCCGCTGTGGGAGGCCGCGATCAGTGTCAGCAGACCCTTCTCACCCTGCGCCGCCAGCGCGTCCTTGTTGCCTGAGAGGAACGCCTTGAAGGGCTGCTGCTGCTTCCACTCGGGATGCTGCGGCGCCATCGCCCTGACGCTATCGAGGCCGAAGGCCGCCTGGAAATAAATTGGCTGTTCGCACCAAAGTGTACCGTCGTTGTCGAACACGGCAACGCGCTCCGCCGGCGGCACGAAATCGACTCCGCCTGGCGAGGTCACCCGCCCAACAAAGTCGATGATTGATGTCTTCGTGACCCCGTCGTTCCACGAAGGTAGAGGTCCGGTTCGAGCAAAAGCTGCCGCACTCCAGACCGCGACAGCATTGATGGCGGCGAAACCGATCAGAAACCCACGCCGGGTGGCAGATGCGAGGGAAACGGGCATTCTGGATCTCACAGGCGCAAGTGAGTAACTACGAAGGTGGCACCGGCCCGCAACGACGCGGGCCGGTGAGGATGGGGTGTCAGCTATTTGACTCCGCGTTGCTGGAGCTGCTGTTCGATCATCTGATTGACGCCCGAGCGTATCTTGTCGATGCTCTGGGCGCGTTGTCCCGCCCTGGCGCGGTTGTCCTTGATCTCATCGAGCTGCTCTTCAAGGATCGTGGCCGGTACGAAACTCGGTGGGAACGACCGCGGCGGAAAATCCTTGAAGGTCATGACGAAGGCGCCGACGTCGTCCATCGCGCCGTAGACCTGCCCGACATGGTTGAGTTGCCAGTCCCAGAATGTGTTCGAGGTGATGTCAGCCCTCTCGAACGGATCCTGAAGCAGGTTGAATATCTTCTGGAGGCGTAGCTTGGTGAAGGGCTCGGCCCAGACGCCCAGTGTGCCGGGCAGACGCTGCTCGGCGTAGACATACTTGTAGTCGCCCTTGCGCAAGGCCACGAGCAAGCCGTCATCATCCGAGTAGAAGAACTTGTCACGAGCGCTCTTGGTGCCGTTGTTGTTGCCGGCCGTGCCGCTGACGTTGCGCAGGAATGCGGTCTGGTCGAACCCGTCGAGATGGACCTTGTAGTTGATGCCGTTGGCGGTGTACCCGGCGCTCAGCCTGTTGACGATGTCGGGCTCACCTGCCGCCGAGCACAACGTCGGAATCCAGTCGTTGTGGCTCATCAGCTCATTGGTGACCGTGCCCGGCTTGATGACGCCCGGCCAGCGCACCAGGCACGGCACGCGGAAAGCGCCTTCCCAGTTGGTGTTCTTCTCGGAACGGAACCAGGTCATCGCGCCGTCCGGCCAGCTGTTCATGTGAGGACCGTTGTCGCTGGAGTAGACGACGATGGTGTTGTTGGCGATCCCCATATCGTCGAGGGCTTTGAGCAGAGTACCTACCGTATCGTCATGCTCCTGCATGCCGTCGATGTATTCGCTGTCGCCATGCGTGTAGCGGCCGCGATGATCGGTACGCACATGGGTGCGCAAATGCATGCGCGTGGCGTTGAACCAGCAGAAGAACGGTTTGCCGGCGGCCTGTTGCCGTTTCATATAGTCGATGGCCGCGGCCGACGTCTCGTCGTCGATCGTTTCCATGCGCTTCTTGGTCAGCGCGCCGGTATCTTCGATGGTCTGTTTGCCGATCTTGCCGAAGCGGGGGTCTACGGTCGGATCGTCGCGGTCTGCAGCCTTGCACCTCAGCACGCCTCGGGGGCCGAACTTGGCGAGGTAGCTGGGGTCTTTGGGATAGTCGGGTAGTTCCGGCTCCTCCTCGGCGTTGAGATGATAGAGATTGCCGAAGAATTCGTCGAAGCCGTTGACGGTCGGCAGCGACTCGTTGCGGTCGCCGACGTGGTTCTTGCCGAACTGTCCGGTGCCATAGCCGAGATTTTTAAGGAGGCCGCCAATCGATGGGTCGAGCTGGCTCATGCCCATCGGCGCACCGGGAAAGCCGACTTTGGTCAGGCCGCTGCGAATGCCGTGTTGGCCGGTCAGGAACGCCGCGCGACCCGCCGTGCATGATTGTTCGCCGTAATAGTGGAGGAACTTGATCCCCTCGCGTCCGATGCGATCGATGTTGGGCGTCTCGTAGCCCATCAATCCGTTGGAGTAGGCGCTGATGTTGGCGATGCCGATATCGTCGCCCCAGATCACGAGAATGTTGGGCTTGCCTCCCGCTGGCTGAGCTGCCGCCGGCGCGCGAGAGGGCGCTGCTTGCTGCGCTTGCGCCAGTGCTTCCGAGGTCAGCGTCGCTGCTGCGACGATCGATGATGTTCCAAGGAGCAGATTTCTGCGGTTGATCGTTTGTTCAGCGTCGGAGGAATTGTTCTTGTTCTTTAGTTCGCCGCTCATTTCTACGCTCCCTGTGTTTCATTGGTCGTTCACGTCAGCCGCTCGGCGTTGCTGCCAGGCGGTCACGCCACGCTATTGCGTGACTTGAAAACTCCTCTGCATCTTCTCGACGATCTGATCGATGCTGAAGCTCGACGGCCGCTGACTCGGGGGAAATTCCTTGAAGGTGGCGAGGAACTCCCCCACAATTCTAGGCGCAGCAATGAACACACCCGCGCCGTCCGTCATGAGCCAGTCGTAGTAGGTGTTCGACGTGATATCCGCGCGCTCGTAGGGGTCCGAGCGCAGATCGAAGATTTTCGGCACGCGCAATTTGGTAAACGGCTCGGCCCAAATTCTTAATGTACCTTGCGCACGCTGCTCTTCGAAGACGACTTTCCAGTTCTCGTAGCGCAGAGCCACCACGTCGCCATCGTCGTCGAAGTAGACAAACTCTTTGCGCGCGCTGCGCTCCTGCTGACCCGTGAGGTGGGGAAGCTGGTTATATCCGTCGAGATGGACCTTGAACGTTTTGCTTCCGGCCTGGTGCCCCCTCAGCAGCTTGTCCTTGATTTCCGGTTCGCCCGCGACCGCCAGCAGGGTCGGCATCCAGTCGAGCGCGCTGATCGTCTCGTTCGAGATCGAGCCGGGTTGAATTCGTCCTGGCCAGCGGATCATGCACGGCACGCGGAACGCGCCCTCCCAGTTGGTGTTCTTTTCGCTGCGGAACGGCGTCGTTCCCGCATCCGGCCAGGAGTTCTGATGCGGCCCATTATCCGTGGTGTAGATCACGACGGTATCGTTACCGATGCCGAGATCGTCGATAGCCTTGAGCACCGTTCCGATCGTCGCATCGTTTTCGATCATGCCGTCGGCGTATTCGGTCCTGGCCGTCAGCCCGGGCGGGCCACGATGGGACTCCCGTACATGCGTGCGAAAGTGCATTCGGGTCGTGTTGAACCAGCAGAAGAATGGCGTGTTGGCCTTCGCCTGACGTTGCATGAAATCGATGGCGGCAGCCGATGTTTCGTCGTCGATCGTTTCCATCCGTTTCTTGGTGAGTGCGCCGGTGTCCTCGATGGTCTGCTTGCCGACCTTGCCCCAGCGCGGATGTTCGGTCGGATCGTCGCGATCCGACGCCTTGCAACGCAGCACGCCCCGTGGGCCGATCTGGTCCCGCATACCGGTCGGATAAAAGCGGTTCTCCGGATCTTCCTCGGCATTGAGGTGGTAGAGATTGCCGAAGAATTCGTCGAAGCCGTGCACGGTTGGCAGATATTCATTGCGGTCGCCGAGGTGGTTCTTGCCGAACTGCCCGGTGGCGTAACCAAGCGGCTTCAACAACTCTGCGATGGTCGCGTCTCGCGCTTGCAGACCCACGGTCGCGCCGGGAATGCCCACCTTTGAAAGGCCGGTGCGCAGCGTGCATTGGCCAGTGATGAACGAGGACCGCCCCGCCGTGCAGCTCTGCTCGGCGTAATAGTCCGTGAACATCATGCCTTCTTTCGCGATGCGGTCGATGTTCGGCGTGCGATAGCCCATCACACCAAAGGAATAGGCGGAGACATTGGTCTGTCCGATGTCGTCGCCGAAGATCACGAGGATGTTCGGCTTGCGGCCGGACGCCGATGAAGCCGCCGGGCTCGCGGCTGAACCCGGCGCCGCTTTCTGCGCTTGCGCCAGTGCCTCCGATGTCAGCGTCGCCGCGGCGACGATGGACGAAGTTCCCAAAAGCAGTTTCCGGCGATTGATCGACTGGTCAGCCCCGGACTGGGTGCTGTTCTTCTCCAACTCGCTGCTCATGCGATACTCCCTATCTTGCTATGTTGCAGCAGACCCTTCTTGTTCGCGATGAACAACGAGAGGCGTCCGCATCACGCAGCGGAAGCCGACATGGCTGGTTGAAGTATCGACCGGCTCGGCGTGGCGCGCCGCGGGGCGGTAGCGACGGCAATAGTTCGGCGCGCAGAGATGCGAGCCGCCCTTCAAGACTTTGCGCGGGATGCGGATGTCGGGTTGACATGGATCAAAGCTCGCCTCCTCGCGGCCGCCGCGGGGATTTCTGGGAATGCAGCAGGGCTTCGCGGCGTCGGCGGCATGCTTTGACGACCACCAATCCGAGGTCCACTCCCAGACATTGCCGATCATGTCGTGGAGGCCGTAGCCGTTCGGCGGGAAAGCCATGACCGGCGAGGTACGCTTGAACCCATCCTCGCCGAGATTCTGGACGGGGAAATTGCCCTGCCAGATGTTGGCCATGTGCTTGCCGCCGGGCATCAGCGCATCGCCCCAGGCGAACTCCTCGCCGTCGAGGCCGCCGCGCGCGGCGAACTCCCATTCCGCTTCCGTCGGCAGTTCCTTGCCGGCCCAGCGGGCATAGGCGGCTGCATCGCTATAGGAGACATGCACGACCGGATGGTCGTCGAGGCCCTTGATGTTGCTACCGGGGCCGTAAGGATGGCGCCAGTTGGCGCCGCGCATGAAGGACCACCATTGGCTCCAGTCGGTGAGATCGGTGATGCGCGGCAGCGGCTCGAACACCAGCGAGCCGGCGTAGAGCATCTCCTTCAGGGCGCCGGGATAGTCCTTGGGGTCGGGAACGATCTGCGCCTCGGTGACGTGGCGGGTCGCGTTGACGAATTGTTTGAACTGCCGGTTGGTGACGGGGGTGCGGTCGATCCAGAAACCGTCGACCGAGACGCGGTGGCTCGGCGCCTCCTCGGGATAATGATGGTCGGATCCCATATGGAAGGTCCCGCCGGGAATGAAGACCATTTCGCCGGTCTTCACGTCGTCCGGCAACCACTCGCAGTGATCCGTATCCGCCCGCAGCATCGTGGAAACTCCGATACGAGTATTCCACCCGGTACTATGGCGCGGATTTCAGCAGGCGTCGACGAGAGCACATCGCCCGGCATTCTGGACGCATTGTCTGGTCCCCTCTTCTTGGCGCCGAGGGTGCGAGATGGGTGTCGTAGACTTGCGTCAGCATCTCTCCCTCTTTTGCGCACATCCTTCGAGCCCGCGGCAACACCATACCGCCTGCCCCGCCCCGCGGTTCGCAGAGCGATCGTCGCCGATATCGCCTAGGTTGCAAATGGTATCCGAAGATTGGATGCCCGTGATGTGCAGTTTGTGCCAATACGCCGCGCCGATCGGTGAGGCTTAACGACACATGTCGCAAATTCCTCAATCCACAGCGTCATGTGGCGCACAGCTCGCGTCAAATTCGGCGATAATTTACCTCAAAGCGCGAACTCGGGCTCTCGTACCCACTTCGCGTTGTAGTGGTGTTCAGCCGCCGCCTGCCGCAGAATTGTCGCGCTTGAGTAACAGGGTGCAGCCATGGGCCAATTCCTTCTGGTTGATTCGCGTAAGCTCGACGGCTTCGAAGGTCTTCACCAGGCCGTTCACGGCTCGCACGTCGATGTCATGCAGCTGGGGCGCGGGCGATTGCGCGGATCGCTGTCCCATGTCGGCATCGGCGATTTCTCGCTCAGCATCGGCACCTTCAGCGTCGGCATGCGTACGCAGCGCGTCGCCAGCGACGACAAGCTGATCATCGGGATGCTGCTCGCGGCCGAAGAGCGCGTCACCCACTGGTCCTTCGACATGCGCCTCAACGACGTGCTCGTGATTCCGCCGCTGCTCGAGCATGACGGAATCTTTCACGGTGGATCCGCTTACGCCGCCATGCGCTTCGACATCAACGAGGTCGCATCGCTGTTCGGCGGCGAAGCGAGGCTGAGCAATCCCGACACCTGGCGCAGGCGCGACCATTTCCGGGCGGACCCCGGTAGCGGCGCGATCGCCGCACATCGTCTGGTCCGGATCATGTCACATCTGCGCACTTACAGGAGCGGCCTGACGCCCTCGACCGCCGATTTCTGGAAGCGATCGATCGTCGAATGCATGGCGGCCAACGTGATGTCGTCGCTACCGCCCGACGACACCGGCTGGCTGCCTTCGGCAAGGCGGCTGATCCGCCGGGTCGAGGAGTATCTCGACGAGGCCGGCACGCGCCCAGTGCATGTCTCGGAGATCTGCGCCGCTCTCGGGGTGTCGCGCCGCACCCTCCATCGCGCGTTTCAGGAGGTGTTCGGCTTGGGCCCGGTTAGCTTCCTCAGGCACAAGCGGCTGTGTGCCGTTCATTCCATTTTGCATGAGAGCGTGCCGGGCTCGACGACCGTGGCCGCTGTCGCCATGCAGCAGGGCTTCTACGAGCTCGGGCGGTTCTCGCAGTATTACCATGCGATGTTCGGGGAACGTCCGTCGCAGACCCTGGGAGGACGAACTGTCCCTCGCCTGAGGGTTCAACCCTCTGAGCATGAATTATAGGCGCCTGGTTCGGCTGTGCTGGGGGACAGCTATGGTCCGACCGATTCCCTCTCCACCGGCCGACTGCTCAGCCGTGCACCGGCCCCAACGCGGCGGCCTCGGGTAGTGTTGCGCAATTGCAACGCAAGTAAGACTTTGAATTTGCTGGATTTTGGCTCCCCGGGCTGGATTCGAACCAGCGACCATCCGATTAACAGTCGGATGCTCTACCGCTGAGCTACCGAGGAAAGGGCGAACCAGTCGTTCGCGCGCGGCTGCGTATAACAAAGCCGCTTGCGCTTGCAAAGGACGAATTCGCGATCTTGCACAATGCGCCGAGGAAGGGCCGCCGCCCCTCCCCTGGCTCAAGTCAGGTCAAACTATTCGGCGACGAAGGACGTGGTCTTGGTTCCGGAGTCGTAGCGCAGCCGCAGCGCGGTGATCTTGCAGAGGTTGACGTTCTTCCAGAGCACGGACTCGTCATAGTTCTGCCAGTCGACGCGGATGTTCCAGACACATCCCTCGTCGTCCTCCTCGAACTCGACATAGGTGCTCGCCTGGTTCTGCAAAACCTTGTCGAGTTCGTTCTCCCATTCGTCCAGGCCGTCGTCCGGTGCGTTGAAGCCCAGGAATTTGATGGCATAGCCGGTCTCGTTGACGACGGTGACGTTGCGGGCGTCGGCCGCGAACGACGGCGCAGCGGCGATCGCAAGACCGATCGCGATCAGTCCGGACAGAAAATACTTCATGTGAAATTCCCCCGATCGAAAGAGGCTCCGGTGCCTGACGTCGATCCGCGCAGGCACCGCGGCAACAAATGGCGTTGCCTCGAAGAATTCACCCGGAGCGCGATCGAGTGGTTCAACACGCGATCGATCGACGCTCCGGAGCGTGCGCGACGCGAGACGCGCACGGGCAGTTCATATCGATTCGAATTCTCCGCAGCAATGAACCGGCGTTCATAGATCGGCGGTGTTTGTTTTCTCCGGTGCGGGCGCCGGCACTGCGGCGCCGTTGCTCTTTCCCGTCACGGCGCCGACCAGCGCTTTCACGGGATCCTCGCCCGGCGCAAACCCGCTCTGGCGCAGGATCTCGTCGATCATCGGACGCAGCGCGTGCACCTTGAGAAGCTCGCCGGCGAGCCCCTCGCCAAAGCCGACATTGCCGCCGCCGGCGCCATTGCCGCCGAACGCGCCGCCGGTGTGCAGGATGCGGACGTCCTTGAGGTTGCCGATCGGCCTGACCATCTCGGCCAGCGCCGAGGGCATGGTCTCGATCCGCTTCTTGGCGAGCTCGAAATCGATGACGTTGGCGCCGAGCTTGTTCTGCGCCTCGTTCTTGAGCGTGATGATTGCGGCTTCGGCCTCGCCGATATTCCTGACGCCGACTGCCTTGATCTTGTTGGACTCGGCTTCCGCGGTGGCCAGCGTCTTGACGGCCTCGGCACGATCGAGCGAGGCCTTCTTTTCAGCTTCGGCCGCGACGATCAGCTCGGTCGACTTGCGCTCGGCCTCGGTGCGCGCGGCGAGCACCTGGGTGAGACGGGCACGGTCGGCGACCTCGACCGCGCGGGCGGTCACGACCTTTTCCTCCGCGGAGACGGCGAGCGCCTCGGCGGTCTTGGCGTCGGCGACGGCTTCCGAGGTCTGCTTGCTCTTGGCCGCGATCTGGATCTCGTTCTCCTGCGTGGCGATCTGGATTTCGCGCTGCGCGTCGGTCTTGCGCTTGTTGATCGCCAGATCCGACTCGATGACTGCGGTTTCCTTGACCTGCTTGGCGCCGGCCTCCTTCTCGGCAACGGCGCGGTCGGTGTCGATGCGGGCGTTCTCCTCGGTCAGGCGCGCCGTCTGCGTCGCGGTCGCCACCTCGGCGCGGGTGCTCGCGGTCTTGTTGGCGATGTCGCGCTCCTGGGAGAGCTCGGCCTCCTTCTTGGTGCGCTCGATGGTCAGGGTCTGCTGCCGCGCCTCGAGGTCCTTTTGCGCAATCGCCACCTCGTTGTCGCGCACGATCGAGTTGCGGTCGCGCCGGCGCGTCTCGGTAACGGTCTTCAGCTGGGTCAGACCTTCGGCGTCGAAGAAGTTTTCCGGATTGAAGAATTTCACATCCGTCTGGTCGAGCTTGGTCAGCGACACCGATTCAAGCTCGAGACCGTTGGATTTTACGTCCGATTCCACGGTCGCCTGCACATGCTTGACGAAGTCGCTGCGCTTCTCCTGCAACTCCAGGATGGACATGGTGGCCGCCACTGAACGCAGGCCGTCGACGAATTTTGCCTCGACCTGGTTACGCAGGGCTTCGGCGTCATTCGTCAGCGCGCCCAGCGTCTGGCTCGCGAGCGCAATGCTCTCATCGTCAGGACGGACGCGCACGTAGAACTCGGCGACGATGTCGACGCGCAGGCGGTCCTTGGTGATCAGGGACTCCCGCTCCTTGCGCTCGACGGTGAGCCGCAGCGTCTTCAGATTGACGCTGGCATAGGAGTGGAAGATCGGCAGGATCATGGCGCCGCCGTCGAGCACGACCTTCTTGCCGCCGAGGCCGGTGCGCACGAAGGCCTCGTCGCGGGTGGCGCGCTTGTAGAGGATGGTGAAGACGATCCCGAGGACAACGATCAGCGCGACGCCGATCATGGCCGGGACTGCGATGTCGAACATGACTTTCTCCAATAAATGGCTTGCTAGCTGCTTAGAGTCGGCTTGGAAGGTTTCAGTTCATCGTCGGCCTTCACCGCCACGAAGCGGGTGCCGGCGCGATCGACCAGCAGGACCATAGTTCCCTGCGGCAGGGGCGATGATGACGGTGCGGCGACCGCCCAGACGAAATGGCGGTTGCCGTGGATGTCGGCGACGCTGACGCGGCCGGGCGGCCCCTGATCGAGCGGGCCGATCACGACCTCGCCGACGCGGCCGACGAGATCGCCGAGACCGACGGCATAGCTTTCATCCTTGGGAATGACCCGCGCGATGCCCCTGCTTGCGGCGCGGACCAGCGGAATCGAGACGGCGACCGCTCCGACCGACGCGAGCGTTGCCGGCAAGGGACCGGCCACCATCCGCGCGATGTCCTGGATCAGGAAGCCGGTGATGGAGAACGCGCCAAGCAGCAACAGCAGGAAGATCAAGAGCGGCACGCCGCCGACATTGATCCAGGAGATGGCGTTGATCACGCCATTGTCGCTGGGGTGACCAAAATCGATGTTGGTGCCGAGCATCTCGCTCAGCGAGGCCCCGACCAGCATCGAGACCACCTCGATCGAGCCGACGATGAGGATCATGGCCGCCGCGATCGCGAACGGCCTGACCTCCGGCGACATCACGTGTTCGAGCAGAGCGCTCATGACACATTACTCAGGAGCGCGACTTCAACCGCGCCAGCCTCGCTGCAATCTCCTTGTCGCGATGCAACGTGCTGAGCTCGTCGATGTCGCTTGAATACGGGATCGCTGCCGGGACGCCGGTGGCGCGCGCCACCGCCCTGCCCGCGCGCAAGGCCTTCGCTGCCGCCGAGGCACCACCGGACTTCCGGGGCGACGTCGAAGCCTGATGGCTTGCCTGAGCCTCGCTCTTTTCGAGATCGGCGCGGCGCTGCTCGGCATCTTGCAATGCTGACAGCACGGCGCGCAGCGACGTCACGCACTGCTCGATCTTCTCGTTGTTCTCATCGATGGCGCGGGAGAGCACCTCGAATTGCGCCTCCAGGTCCATCTGCCGCGCAATGCCGGCGCGTGCGAGATCGTCGCGGCTATCAGCGATCGCACCTTCGATCTTGGGCGCAAGATCGGTCATCTCGCGCTCGATCTCGGTGCGGCGCGCGTTGAGACGGTATTCCTCGGCGCGCGCGGACGCGAGCGCATCGCGCGCCTCGCTTTCCGCGCGCTCGATCTCGCGGATGGCTTGGCCAACCACGTTCAGCTTGTTCTTCCCCTCCGCCTGCTCGATCGCGTCATAGGCGATCCCGGCGATCAGGCGCCCGACCCGGGACAGGAAGTTGTCGGGGGCGGCAGCGATGGTATCCATGGCGTTCTCCTCCTCTGGCAGACTGTTCGGCGTGACGCCGTAGTGAACTTCGAAACCGTCGTCGGTGCGGATGAGGTGCGCGGGAGCGCTCTGCCCCCAACCCTCGGCATAGCCGGCATAGTCGAAGGGCACGCTGAAGCGCCCCTGCACGGTCGCAATCGAAATGGTCGCGGGGCCCTTGATCTTGGCGAGCTTGTCGTCGAGCGGCAGGCGGCGGCCCTGCGCGGCGCGATAATCGGCGCGGTCGCGCAGGCCCAGCGTCACCAGCCGCGACGGCAGCGCGGTTTCTTTCCGGATCGGCTCATAGGCATGGGCATGGAGCAGGACGACGTTGGAGCCGACGTTATGGCTCCGCGCCACGTCATCCAGGATCTCCATCATGCGGTCATAGGCCCTGAACGTCGCCTCCATGGCGGCCTTGGCGGCCGGGTCAGGGGCAAGCCTGTAACGCAGCGCGGACGGCGCGTTTCGGGGCGACGGGCTCATGGAAAGCACTAAAGCACCATTTTGGTGCTTTAGGAAGAGGAAGTACGATCACGTTCCCCTGACCCTCATGCACTCTGTGGGTTAGTCGTCGGCCGCAGGCGACGCGTTCAAGGCTGGTGACCATCGATAGATCACGGCCGATCAAGACTTCTTGCACGGTGGCATGGGCCCCGGCTCTGCTGCGCATCAGTTCGTGCCGCAGCGTCCGGGCTGCGAAAGCCGAGCTCACGGCCGCCGGCACACCAGATCGATCTCGATCAGTGCGTCATAGGCGAGCCCAGTGACGCCGACACACGTGCGAGCCGGCAAACGATCCGGTGCGAAGAAGCTGCGATAGGTCTCGTTCATCGCGGCATAGTCTTCCTTGAAACGCGTCAGATAGATCCGCGTCATCACGACGTGCTCGAGGCCGAGATCGAGGCCGGCGAGCACCACCTTCAAATTCTCCATCACGGCCCGCGTCTGCGCCTCTATGCCGTCGGGCAGCACACCCGGCGCCTGCGGCGTGTCCGGCATCTGGCCGGTGACGAAGAGAAACCCGTCGGTCTCGACGGCGTGACTGAAGGGCGCGACCGGCTTCGGTCCGCCGCTGATCATGTGGAATTTCACTTGAGATGTCCTTGTTAAGTCGCGTCCCGAAACAGGCGCTTGCTGAGGATGGCGTGCACGCCCCAATTGCCGTCGACGACCTGGGTGACGCCAAAATCGACGGCGGCCGACATCAGCGCGATCGCCTCGTCCTCGCTGAGGCCCTTCACGTTCATCAGGAAGCGCCGCATTTTCCGGAACGCATCCTTCATGGCAAGGTCGAGCGAGGACTTTGCGTAGACCTCGCTCTGGCCCTGCGCGCCGAACTCGGCGAGATAGTTGGGATGGCTGAACCCGGTCAGCACCCAGTCGGTCTCGGTCTCGATCAGGGGATAAGAGAGATCGGCAAAGGGCTGGCCGGCCAGTTCGGCCTTCTTGTGCAGGATCACCTCGAACGTCCCTGTCATCGAACATTCGATCGCGGTGCCGCTGAGTTCGCCGTCCCCCTGGGTGGCATGGGAATCGCCGACCGACAGCAGCGCGCCGGGCACGGAGACCGGAAGGTAGACGGTCGACCCCTTCCCCAGTCGCCAATTGTCGAGGTTGCCGCCGAAATAGGACGGCGGCACGGAGTCGACGAAATCGACCTCGCGCGGCGCCACCGCGATCACGCCGAAATGCGGCCTCAGGGGAATGCGGATGCCGTCGAGTACGGCATGCCGGCGCTTCACCGTGGCGGGCGCGACGGGGACGCCGGGATAGTCGTAGGTGGCGTGCACGACGCCGAAGGGGTCGGTCTGTGGCTCCCAGCGATAGGAATAGAGCGCCCGGGCGTGCGGCTCCTCGGGATCGTCGAAGATCTCGTAGATGGTGACGACCTCGCGCGGCTTGGGACCGCCGAGAAACTCGTTGTAGTGATAGCCCCACCAGGCCGCGACCGAGGAGCCGAACACGCGGCCGGCATGGTTCGGATTGCGGCTCGCGCGCGGCACGATGTCGAGGATGCGCACCTCCAGCACGTCGCCGGGCTGGGCATCCTTCACCGCGACCGGCCCCGTGCAGATGTGCACGCCAAATCCTTCGCCGGCGCCGCGGCCGAACACACTCGCGTCCATCGGACCAGCGCCGCGACGATCGACGTTCTTCTTGTCCCGTGTCCAGCCGAACACGCTTTCAGCACCGGCATCGCCCGCGATCATCATCTCGGGCGCGTCGGAGGCGTGCTGCGTCAGCGTCTCGATGGTGACGGTGTCGCCCGAGGCGATCTCGATTTGCGGCGCCAGCGAGCGGCTGAAATAGCCCCAATGGATGCGGCTGGCTTCGACCGGGAGATGGTGATGCCTGCGTTCCGTGGTCGTCCGCTCCTCAGTGCCGGCACACGCAACGGTGCTGCGTGCCTCGACGCTCGAATGCACGCGCAGTTGCGCCAGCGCCTCCTGCGGCCAGCCGCGCTGGCCGGCAATGCCGTGCTGCAAGGTCGCCCGCTCCGCCTCCTGCTGGCGAAACTCGCGCGGCGGCAGGCCGAAGCGGTGACGGAAGGCGCGGCTGAAATGAGCGGAATCGCCAAAGCCGTAGGCATAGGCGATCTCCGAGATCGAACGATGCGCCTCGGTCGGATTGGACAGATCGGCCCAGGCACGCTGGAGGCGGCGCTCCCGGACGTAATGGGTGAAATTGTCGCCGACCGTCTCGAACAGCTTTTGCAGGTAGCGCTCGGAAATCCCCTCGGCCTGCGCGACGCGCGCCGGTGCCAGTTCGGGATCGTCGAGCCGGCGCTCGATGGTCTGGCAGATCCGATGCAGCAGCGCTGCCTGCGTCGCGCTCGATCCGGCATCGGACGTCGAAGCCGCCAGTTGATGCGCGAGCGTCAGGAGCAGATCAACGAGCGACTGCGCGACCGGATTCCACTCGGCATCGCTCAACGTGTCGAGCGTGCGCGCGGTCGCGTCCAGCAGACGCGAGAACACATCGGCAAAGCCGCTGGGTGGAACGACGCGGGGCTCGCCGAGCCGCGGCCTGCCCGAGAGGCGTCCGTGCAGCGCTTCCGAGGTCACCGACAGCACGATGGCCCGCATGTCGCGCTGGAACACGATGCTCCAGTCCCCGCTCCGCGGCAGCAGCACGAGATGGCCGACCGGAACGATGCGGTGGCCGCCGGCGCTCTTCAGCACCATGCCGTCCTCGACCGGGATCAGCGCGATCGGAAGGTCTTCATTCGGTTGCGAAAGAGGCGCGACGCTTTGCGCGCCAGCGGCCATGCGCGTCAGCGCAACACCTGCGGCATGGCGATGCGATGCGGTTGCATGTCCGTCAAAGAAGGAATGGCCGGTCGCCGGTTGCAGGCCAACCGCCGCCAGCACGTCCCGCCAGRCTTCGGGGCGGTCGTCTTGCGCGTAGGACTCGCTCGTGAACGGCCGGAAGCTCATCGGATCAACCCAGATTGCAGTTGATCGAAGCAACCTCTGTGCCAGACGAACGCGGTCATCCGTCGCAGCAACGGGCCGCAAATGACGTTCGCCGCTCATCCCCTCATCCCGAAAACTCGCTGTGTCTCAATGCATTAGTCGCAGCGAAAGATGTTCTTGCGGATCGTGCCGTGGACGCCCCAATTGGCGTCGACGACCTGGGTGACGCCGAAATCGGCGCCGACCGATAGCAGCGAGATCGCCTCGTCCTCGCCGAGACCGTGCACGGTCATCAGGAACCGCCGGAGTTTTCTGAACGCATCGCGCATCGCACGGTCGAGGCTCGAGTGATTGGCAATCTCGGTTTGTGCATCGGCCCCGAGCGCGGCCAGATAGTTCGGATAGGTGAAGCCGTAGAACGACCMGGCGTGATCGGTCTCCAGCATCGGATGGTCGAGGCCCTCCAGATTGGTGCCGGCCAGATCAGCCTTCTTGTGCAGGATGAACTCGAAATCGCCGGTGAGCGAGGTCTCGATTGCGGTGCCGCCGAGCTCGCTGTCGCCTTGCGCGGCGTGGGGATCGCCGACCGAGAAATAGGCGCCGGGGACCGCGACCGGATAGAACATCCGCGCGCCCTTGCCGATGCGCCAGTCGTCGATGTTGCCGCCGGTGTAGCTCGGTGGGATCGAGCTGACGAAATCAGCTTCCGAGGGCGCGAGGCCCATGGTGCCGAAATGCAATCGCGCGGGCACCCTCACGCTCGACAGAATGTTTTCGCGCTTCCTGACGGTGGCGTGATCGACGCGCACGCCGGGATAGTCGATGGTGGGATGCACGATGCCGTCGGGGTCGGTCTGCGGCGTCCAGACGTAGTTGTAGACCGCTTTCGCATAAGGCTCGCCCGAGGTGTCGAGCTCGAAGATGGTGACGACCTCGCGCGGCTTCGGCTCTTCGATCAAATCGTGATAGTGAAAGCCCCAATTGGCCGCGACGTTGGAGCCGAAGCAGCGGCCGGAATGGCAGGCGCTGCAGCTCGGTCGCGGCCGGATGTCGAGGATGCGCACTTCCAGGATATCGCCGGGCTCGGCACCTTCAATCGCGACGGGACCAGTGAGGAGATGCACGCCGATCCCCTCGCCTGCGCCGCGGATGAACGGACCTTCGGTCGGGCCCGAGCCGCGGCGCGCCACCGCCTTGTGCTCGCGCGTCCACTGGAACACGCTCTCGGCACCGGGATCGCCCTGGATCATGCGCTCGTAATCGTCATTGGCATGATGGGTCAGCGTCTCGATGGTGGCGCGGTCTCCCGAGCGCAGCGTCAGGGCCGGCGTGACCTTCTTGGAGAAATAGCCCCAGTGGACGGTCTTCGGCGAAACCGGCAGCGTGAAATGCTTCATGACGTGGCCTCTTCGGGAGTCTTGAACCTTACGAAGGCAGCGCTCATCGCACCGCCTCCGGAGTCTTGTCGGCTTCCATCACGCTGAGGAAACGCGCCGTCAGCGGATTGCGGGGGTTGGTGAGCACCTCGTGCGCCGGCCCCTCCTCGATGATCGCGCCGCCGCTCAGGAAAGCGACGCGATCGGCGACCTCATCGGCAAAGCGGATCTGGTGCGTCGAGATGATCATGGTGAGGCCGTCGTCGATGGCGAGCCGCCGGATCACTTCAAGCACCTCGTTGACGAGCTCGGGATCGAGCGCCGAGGTCGGCTCGTCCAAAAGCAGCACGCTTGGATTGGGCGCCAGCGCGCGGGCGATGGCGACGCGCTGCTGCTGGCCGCCGGAGAGATGTCGCGGCAGCGCGTCGGCGCGATGTGAGAGACCGACACGGTCGAGCAGCTCGGTGGCGCGACGGTCGGCGTCGATGCGGGTCATACCGTGGACCCAGCGCAAAGGCCCGGCGATGTTTTCGCGTGCCGACAGATGGGCGAACAAATTGAACTGCTGGAACACCATGCCGACGCCGACGGTTGCCCGCTCGTTGGCGATCGCCCGGGGTGACAGCAACTTGCCGTCGTCGTCAAAGCCGAGACGGCGGCCGCCGACGCGCACGGTGCCTCCGTCCCAGCTTTCGAGATGGTTGATGCAGCGGAGCAGCGTGCTCTTGCCCGAGCCGCTGGGGCCGAGCAGCGCGACCACTTCGCCGACGCGAACGGTCAGATCGAGGCCGCCGAGCACCTTTTGCGTGCCGTAGCTCTTGGTGAGGTCCTTGGTCTCGACCGCGATGTTGTTGCGCGCGATCGTCGCGGAACGCCGCGTACGCTCCTCTCTGGTCAGAGCAAGCGGCGGCGTGTCGGTCAGCTCTGCCTGCACGGGTTCGGGATCGGCGACGGTCGCCTCCGCAAGCTCCAGCTTGGCGCCGAGATCGACGCGACGCCACGGCAGGTAATCGGCGAGCTTGCGCTTCCGTCCCTTGGCGCGGTCGAGATCGAGCAGCCATTCGACGAACAACTGGATGACGCTGATGGCAAAGGTCAGCACGAGATACAAAAGACCCGAGGCGAAGAAGATCGAGAAGAAGTCGAAGGTCGAGGACGCCAATTGGGTCGAGCGCAAGGTCAGCTCCTGGACTGCGACGACGGACGCCAGCGAGGAATTCTTCAGCGCGCTCACCGCCTCGTTGCCAAAGGCCGGGATCATGGTGCGGATCGCCTGCGGCGCGATCACCCGCCACATCAGGATCCGCGGCGTCATGCCGAGCGCCTGGCCGGCCGTCACCTGCCCGCGGTCGACGCCGAGCACGCCGGCGCGCAACATTTCCGCGATGAACGGCGCCTCGTTGCAGGCGAGTGCGAGACCGGCGGCAAGCACCGCCGGCAGCTTGATACCGATATGCGGCAGCGCGTCGTAGGCGAACACCATCTGCAGGATCAGTGGCGTGCCGCGAAAGATCACGGTATAGGCCCTGGCGATCGCCGCCAGGAGCCAGAAGCGCGAGAGCTGCATGCCGGCGAGGATCAATCCAAGGATCAATCCACCGCCGAGCCCGAGGGCGGTCACCTCGAGGGTGAGCTCGATGCCCTCGAGCAGATACGGCATGCTCAGGTAATGGAGGAACAGCGACATCAGTCTGCCGTCAGAATGTCAGGCTCCTTGAAGTTGTTCACGTCGAGCCCATGCTTCTTCAGAAGCTCCATATGCGTGCCGGCCTTCTGCACCTCGATCAGCGCGGCGAGCACGGCGTCGCGGAATTTCGGCTTGTCCTTGGGAACGGCGATGCCGACCGAATACGGGATCGTCACCGCGATCGCCTTCTCCAGCTTGTCCGGATAGGCCTTGACCGCGCTGTCGACGGTGTTGACGTCATTGACATAGGTGTCGGCGCGGCCGGCGAGGATCGCCTGGATGCAGTTGGCGTTGTTGTCGTAGAGCTGGATGGTCGGCTCGGCCTTGCCCGCCTTCTTGCATTCCGGGATCAGGGCCTGGATCAGGGGCACCTCGACATAGCCGGTGTTCTCGGCGGCGGCCGCGCCACACATCGACATGTTGATGCCGTTGATGCCCTTCGGATTGCCCTTGGCGACGAGCACCCCGTCGAACACTTTCGAGTAGGTGATGAAGTCCGCGGCCTTGGCGCGCTCCTTGGTGGCGTAGATGTCGGAGATGACGATGTCCGCCTGGCCGGCAGCGAGCGTTGTGAGGAGTGCTGCGAACGTCACCGGCTTGTAGGTCAGCTTGAAGCCGAGGCATTCGCCGATGGCCTCGCCAAGATCGATGTCGAAGCCGATATATTTGCTGGGATCCTTCGGGTCGATCGTCTCATAGCCCGGTGTATGCGGGTTGATGGCGTTGACGAGCGTCTTGCCCTTCCAGTCCGGATATTTCTCCTGGAGTGCGGCGCAGGCGGCGGGCGCGGCGGCCTGCGCGCTCAGCGGCGCCGCTGCGACGAGGCCGAAGGCGATGGTGGCGCCGAGCGCGACCTTGCGCCACGGTGATGATGCGCGCGCCGTTCCCTGCGCGTGGGGCAATACCCGTGTCTCCATCTCCAGCTCCTTCGAATTGTCATGGCACTGGCCATGTTCCAGATCTCGGGAACGAGCCTAGGTGGAGTGCGGACGGGAAAGCTTGTCCGCGGGCGTACAAAAAATTGGATGAATGGGGCCCGCGAATTGGGCAGCACCCTGCACAAAAACTGTTCGTGCGTCAGGTGTCCTGCGGCACGCAATTCCGAATTCGGGAGAACCAAATCATCTCGCGCGACGCAATGATCTGCACGGTCGGAGAATCAATCAGTCAGGATATTTGACGGAGATATGACGTTTACTGGCGGAAATGAGGTGCCGGGCAGACGCATCTGTGGACGACATCCACAGCATCTCACCGCTTTCCACAGCCTGTCCGCAGCATATCCACAGGCCGACTATGCCGGATTCGCGAGACCGCACGAGCCACTTGCTGCGCACAAACCCACAGGGCGGCTATGTCAGCCGCCGGCCTGGTCGAAGACGGTGCGGCAAGCCTCGCTCAAGCTTGAGCGGTTACGGCGCAGACAGGCCGTGATGGCGCGGACGTTGGGGATCTCGCCGGCGCAGAGCCGATAGACGTCGGGGGTGCAGGCCCGGCGCTGCTCCGGCGTTCCCTGCTGCGCATTGGCGGCGGAGGCGAACAGCGCCAGGAACAGCCCGACCGTCGAGGCGCGGCGCGCCCGGCTCTTCGCACCCGCAAACCGTAAGAACCTTGCCCTCATGACCAAGTCTCCCGTCTGCCTTGCCCGCCCCCGGCCTTCGCTGGCCGGTGTCGTGCCAAGGGGTAGGAGAAATAAATCGCGGGGGATGTGATCTCTTTCACACTGAGGCCGGACGGGAGGAACGTACGGTTCCGAGGGGATTTTAAGGAATTGCTAACCAATCGGAGCCCGATCGCCGGGTCGCTAAAATGCGAACGATCGGCTCAATCGGGTAACAAACCGGCTTTGCGACATTGCGCCATCCGCGTTCTGCGAGGGTGCGATGAGCGAAGCCGAATTCAACTTGCTGCTGGATGCCGTCCGGGACGCCATGGTCTATCAAGATTTCGCGCCCGAGCCGGAGGAGGAATTCGTGCCCCGCTCGTGGTCGTACGTCGCAACGCCCAAAGCCGCCAATGACAATGAGGGCGCCTGGCCCCTTCTGCCGTTTCCGGACGGCTGGTACGCGGCCTGTTGAGACCACTTTCAACGTCAACCGATGCGCCCGCTCCCGCGGGCGTTTTGCTATCGGCCATGCGCCGGAACGGCGCGGCTCCGATCAGGTCTTGACCCGCTCCTCGCCGTCCTGCGGCACCCGGTCGGGTGCGGCCGGCGGAAAGATGCTGTCATAGATCGCACGGGCCTCGCGAATGAGGCGAGCCCGTTCCAGCTCGGATTTCGGGACGAATCGGACGACGTCGCTCACGTGCTCTTCAGCTCCAGGGGTTCGTGACGCATCACTTCGCAGATGCGAAGTCTATGCCATCGGGCCTGAATCGCTGGTGTCCGCCAAGCCCCGGGCAAACCCGGTGTGCACGGCCTGGCAGGCCTCAATCGCGTGCTCCGCGGAACGCGCGGTGAGCAAAATTTATGATGAAATATCAGGAGGTTGTTATGGAGGCCACGACCAGAATTGAACTGGTGTACACGGTTTTGCAGACCGTTGCGTAACCACTCCGCCACGTGGCCCCGTAAGGGCGGAGCAATATAGGGGATCAATGGCTTAGGCAACCCCGACCGGGCGTTTACGCCTTGCACCCGCCCGGGCCGGCGAGATATTTCGCAAGAATCGCATCGGTCGGGCCGACCGCGGTCATCCGCCCCTCCTCGAGCAGGATCGCGCGGTTACAGGTGCTCTGGATCAGCTCGATGTCGTGCGAGGCCAGCACCAGGATGCCGGCACGGGCCACGATCTCGTCGAGCCGCTGCCGCGCCTTCCGGCGGAATTGCTGGTCGCCGACGCCGATCCATTCGTCGAGCAGCACGATCTCGCCTTCCACGGCGGTTGCGACCGCGAAGATCAGCCGCAGCATCATGCCGCTGGAATAGGTCCGCAGCGGCAGGTCGAGCCTGTCACCGAGCTCGGTGAACTCGGCGATCTCCGCCCGCCGCGCATCGATCTCGGAGCGCCGCGCGCCGATTACGAGCCCGCGGCGCACGATGTTCTCGTAGCCCGTGGCCTCCTCGTCGAAGCCGGCCGACAGGTCGAACAGCGACAGGCAGCGGCCGAGTACGTCCACGCTGCCCGCGGTCGGATGATAGATACCGGCGAGCACCCGAAGCAGCGTGGTCTTGCCGGCGCCGTTGGCGCCGATGATGGCGACGCGGTCGCCGGCGCGGATGTCGAGACTGACGTCGTTGAGCGCGGAGACGATGTGCGGCACCGCCGGCGTCCGGCGCAGCGTCACCGCGCTGACGAAGCGGCTGCGCAGCGAACGGTCGCGGAACGACAGCACCGGAAATTTGACCGAAACGTTGCGGAGCACGATCTGGGCAGCAAGGCTCATGCGCGCCTCACAGCCAATACGCCACGCGGTGGCGGTATTTTGCGTAGCAGCCGAAGGCGATGACGGCTACGACGATCGCATAGATCGCCCCGAGCAGCCATTGCTGCGGATCGGTCGGCTGCGACAGCAGCGGCCTGCGCACGAGGTCGAGCAGCGTCGCGAACGGATTGGCCCGGATCAGCCAGTGGAACGCGGTGCCGCGCAGGGCGTCCTCGGTCCAGATGATCGGCGTCAGGAAGAAGATGAATTGCAGGCCGCTGACGATCGCCGTGCCGATATCGCGAAAGCGCGCGCAGAGCATGCCGAGCGCGACCGAACCGCCGAGCATAACGATGAGCAGGATCGCAAAGCCGGGCACCGCGAGCAGCATGCTCCCATGCAGCGGCCAGGGCATTACGATATAGAGCAGAACGACGATCACCAGATGATGCGCGAAGATGAGCACGTTGCGCGCGATCATCTGAAGCACATGCACGATCAGCGGCGCCGGCACGGCCTTGATCAGATGGCCTGACGACACGAAGATGCTGGAGCCCTCCTGAAGCGTCGTCGCGATCAGGGTCCAGACAATCAGGCCGACGGCAAAGGGCGGCAGGAAACCGGCGAGGTCCTGCTTGAACAGTGCGGCGTAGACCGTGCCGACACTTGCGATTGTTGCTGCCAGCGTCAGCGTGATCCAGAGCGGGCCGATCACGGTGCGCCGGTAACGCAGCGAGATGTCCATCAGCGCGAGCGTGCCCCACCGATCGGGCCGCGCCACCTGTGCAAGGATTTCCTTCGCCGCGGCCTGAATTCGACTGCCCCTTCCGCTTCCGGCTTTCCGATTCTGCGAAGATAACAGTTCGCGGCCCATCGGCCGATCGTCTCTACCCGCCCGTCTCGCGCGGGGCAATCAACCGTACGGAGGATTTAAGCGCGAGTCAGCTGCGCTTGCTGCGCCGGACACCGCGCCGGCGGTCCTTGACCGGCGGTTTTGGCGCCAATTCCGGCATTTCGGCCTGAACCTCGCGGTAGCGCGTCAACATCCGTTCAAAACTGGCATTGAGCGTCTCGGCGATATCGGGGCGCTTCTCAAGACTGGCCAGGATGGTCGCGGCCGCCTCGATGGTCGACAGCCCGTCTTTCCGCGGCTCCTTGCGCAGGCGTCCGTATCGGGAGGGATGCGCCGGGTTGAGGATCACGCGCTGGCATTTGAGCATCCAGGGATTGCGCCACCACAGCGCCTTGGCCTGGCTCCAGGTGCCGTCGAGCAGCACCACGCCTTCGAGCTTGCCGAGGATCGAGCGCTGGTTCTCCGCGACTTCGCCCTTGCGGTTGAGCGCCAGGATCTCGCCCTCGGCCTCCAGATCGGCCGCGCGCGCCGAGCCAAGATAGAGCACGGCCCAGTGCGAGGCGTTCTCGACCGGCCGCGCCAGCGCCTTGGACAGGCTCGACCAGGACAGGCCGACCCGCACCGTGGCATCGGCAAAGTGCTTCGCAAGCAGCCGGGCGGTGCCGAGCGCCCTGTCCTGCTCCTGCGGATGCTGGAGGATCAGGAGCGAGAGCCGGTTCTTGATGGGCGTGACACTGTCGCAGATGCACAGCGGCATCGGCTTCTGGCAGTGCGGGCATTCGGGGATCGGATCGGCCGGCGCGGCGGCTGTGGGGTTCGACATGGTCGCCGCTATACGCTTGAAGCGGCGGTTCAACAACTCTCTTGCCGGGAGTGGCGCCGCCATAACCCCGAACCTCGGCACACGACAAAAAGACCGCCCGAAGGCGGTCTCGTTGCGCCGGTATGTCGAACGCGTCGACCGCTCTGCTAGACCGGCGTTCCGGCAGCGTCTCTCCAATCCACAGTACCATTCGCGGCCACGTTGGCGACCCAAATCGGCTTGCTGAGGTCGGTGTCGTAGAACTGAGCACCTACGTCGACATGGGCTTTGGGGCGGGGATTGGGAGGCGATGGTCATGAAGTGTGATGGTCGGGCCGTAGTACACGGTCCAGTTGACTGCCGAATGACGTTATCGCTCGGACTTGGTGACGTCTTGGAGGGTACGATCGTTCTACAAGGCGCCTGCGTTGCGTGACGTTCCGCGCTCGAAGGCCTTTCGTCCCGTGCGCTCTTTCGTCTTCGCAATCAGGTGTACGGCGGCTTGAGCCCGACGTGACTTGGCTGTCGGGCTCACGGCACGGGGCGTTTGCGCATGAACGCCGTCAACACCGTCTTGAACGGAGCCGGCGTGCAGTGCTGAACCGCTAGCAACAGCGAATAGAGCAGCTTCGATCCGAAATAATAGGCCGGCTCCGCGTCCCACGGGATCACATACAGATCGTATCGGGAGGCGGGAAAATGCCGTTTGAACGCGCTGGCAGTGTTCAGCCGATAGACGGCCGGGAAGACATCCTCGCCCTTGCGGTCGTCCTGGGCCGACTGGATGATGCGGGCATGCAACCGGTCGGGGATCATCCGGTTGGCGAGTGCGATGTATCCATAGCGGTTGGGCGTTCGCGCGCAGATCCAGCCGCCCGGCTTGAGCACGCGGTCGAGTTCACGGGCGACTCTGGCAGGATCCTGGAGATGCTCGAACACGAAATCCGATACGATCACGTCGATGGATTGATCGGCGATCGGAAGCTCTCCGTCGGGTGTGATCACGAACGCCCGATCCAGCGCCTTGTTGGTCGTGACAGCCGGGTCGACATCCACCCCGACGAGCTCGCGCACCCGTCCCTTCAACGACCGCAGACTGCGCCGGTAGGCGACCGAATCCTCGCTCTGGCCGGCGCCTCGCCCGGCGCCAAAGTCCAGCACGACGGAATCCGGTCCAACCAAGGCCCCGACCCGCTGCCAGAACTGAATCGTGCCATCGACCCGAGAGAATCCACCCGCCGCAATCTCCGGGAAAAAGTGCGATCCGACGGTATTAGCCATTTGGCCAATCACTCCAAAGCAACACGAGCCAGCCGATTTCCGCTCGCCCACAAGGTTTCCCAAGCACGTCACACATTCTCGGGGCGGAATTCCGTTCGAATGCAACAGCTTCGGGCGGCGCGACGAGCGAAGGCCGCGCCCGTCTCCGTTCTGTAACGAGCTTTGTTGACAGAAATGAGAAGTAACAGCCTTTATGAGAACAGATGTTAAGTTGACAACATCAAATGTTAGGGGATCGAGCCGACTGACGGTGTCGGAACGTGCGCGATACTTGGCCTATTCCGCCGGTGCGGCCAGCGGGCGCGGCTCGGAGCGGCGGCGCAGGCGGTCGATCAGCAGGTAGATCACGGGAGTCGTGTAGAGCGTCAGGATCTGCGAGACGAACAGGCCGCCGATGATGGTGATACCGAGCGGACGGCGGAGCTCCGTGCCCGGACCGGTCGCGATGACCAGCGGAATTCCGGCGAACAGCGCCGCCATGGTCGTCATCAGGATGGGGCGGAAGCGCGCCTGGCAGGCCTCGAAGATCGCCTCCGCCGAGGACAGGCCGCGCTGGCGCTCGGCATCGAGCGCGAAGTCCACCATCATGATGCCGTTCTTCTTGACGATGCCGATCAACAGGATGATGCCGACGAAGGCGATCACCGTCAGCGGCGTGTTAGTGAGTTGCAAGGCGAGCAGCGCGCCGAGCCCCGCGGACGGCAGCGTCGAGATGATCGTCAGCGGATGGGCGAGGCTCTCATAGAGCACGCCGAGCACGATATACATCGCCACCAGCGCGCCGAGGATCAGCAGCGGCTGGCGGCCGCTGGTCCTGGCGAAATCGCCGGCATTGCCGTCAAAACTGCCGCGAATGCCTTCCGGCATGTGCAGCTCCTCGATCGCGCGCTGCACGTTCTGGGTCGCGGTCTGGAGCGGCACGTCCGGCATCAGGTTGAACGACACCGTGGTCGAGGGAAACCCCTGCGAATGATAGACCGCCAGCGCAGCGAGCCCGCGCGTCGCATGTACCACGGCCGACAGCGGCACCTGCGCGTCATTGGCACCGGCGACATAGATGCGATCAAGGTTGGATGGGTCGACCTGGAATTTCGGGTCGATCTCCAGCACGGTCATATACTGGTTGCGTTGGGTGTAGATGATCCCGATCTGCCGCTGCGAAAACGCGTTGTTGAGCGCGTTGTCGATGTCCTGGACCCTGACGCCGAGCGCCGAGGCCTTCTGGCGGTCGATCGAGAGCGTGAGCTGAAGCCCGCCGGGATCGCGGTCGCTGGAAATATCTGTGATGCCCTCGACGCTCTCCATGCGCTTGGCCACGATCGGCGCCCACTTCTGGAGCAGGCCGAGGTCGGTGCTGGTCAGCGTGTACTGGTAGTCGGAATCGCTCTGCCGTCCGCCGGCGCGGACGTCCTGGGCGGCGAACATGAACAGACGGATTCCGGGCACCGGGTACAGGGCGCGCCTGAGACGGTCGATCACGACCTGCGTCGAGACGTGGTCACGCTCCTCCGGCGGCTTCAGGCTGATGAACATGGTGCCGCGGTTCGAGGTCGCCCCCCCCGGCCCGCCTCCGCTGCCGACCGTCGAGCCGATGCCGGCCACGGCCGGATCCTGCATCACGATGTCGGCGAGCCGCTGCTGCAGGCCGAGCATGGACTGGAACGAGATGTCGGCCGAGGCGCGCGTCGCGCCGATGACGAAGCCGGAATCGTCGGTCGGGAAATAGCCCTTGGGGACCTTGATGTAGAGCGTCACCGTGAGGCCGATGGTGGCGAAGAACACCAGCAGCGTCAGCAGCGGATATTGCAGCACGGTGCGCAAGCTGCGGGCGTAAAACGTGACGACGCGCGACAGCGAGCCTTCGATCAGCCGATCGAACAGCGTCGCGGTGCCGGACGTGGTCTGCCGGATGTAATGGGCGC